>NZ_JBBNAM010000053.1:0-11338 GCF_037994425.1 Phyllobacterium sp. | reverse complement strand
ACTGGAAGACAAGAGCGCCGGGGCAGGTATCATTCCACCCGATGCGCACGACAAGCGCTATCTTGCCGAGTCTCAACAGGTTGCAAAGGACATGCTCGCCAGGTCTGGACGCTACAGGGTGATTGAGGTGCCTGCCGGAAACGATCAGGCAGTGGCGCCGCATGGGTTGCGCAACTGCGGCGGCTGCGAGGCCAAGATGGCCAAAGAGCAAGGTGCGTCCCTGGCGTTACTGGGGGTTGTAACGCGTATCAACCGAACAGAGCATACGATGTTCATTCGCATTCTTGACGCTGAAACGGGAAAACGGTTGCTCAGGGCTTTACCGATCTTAGGATGGGTGCGAATTACGCATGGCCTCGCTCTGTAAAGTGGGTAATGACCAATAGAATTCTGCGTTAGGTTTGAGGCGGAGCGCGCAGTCGAAGGACTGGCATTGAGCGGTTCATGACTCCGGTGCAGCTTCGCCAAGCGTATCGGCAACCACAGCGCCTCGCTCACCCATGGGAACCGGGTCCCCCGTGGTACTGTCGATTGCAGTTTGATGTTCCAGTTCGGCATTTAATTCTGCGCCGAGAATGAGGATAATCAACGAGATCCACATCCACATCATTAGGCCGGCCACGGCACCCAATGCGCCGTAGGTGGCGTTGTAGTCGGCGAAGTTGGCAAGATAGGCCGTGAACCCAACTGAGGCGACAATACCAACCAAGGCGGCAACAACGGCTCCCCAGGAAAGCCATCGCCACTTTGCATGTTCACGGTCCGGACCAAACCGATAGACGACCGAAATTGCAACGACGATGACGGCTGCGATCATCGGCCACCGCACCATACCGACCAATGCTGCGCTCCAGCCTTCTAATCCAGTTGCCGCCAACAGGTGCGGGACTGCGCTCAAAGCGAGGATAAAGACAATTCCAAAAAATATGCCGCCCAATGTGAATATGAACGAAATCAGGTTCAATTTCAGGAAACTTCGGGTTTCATTCTCGCCGTAGGCGACGTTCAATGCCTCGAATATGGCTTTGATGCCATTGTTCGCGCTCCACAGGGTCACCAAAAGCCCGAATAAGAACCCGAGACTGAGCACCTTCAGGTCCTGCACGGCAAGGGCATCAAGCTGCGCTCGGATCAGGGCAATTGCATCATTGGGCAGAATTCCAATGAGAAGCGATGTGTTACCGGCTATCGCGGTGCGATCTGCCAGAAACCCATACAGAGATACGAAGGCTGTCAGTGCAGGAAACAGGGAAAGAAGCAAATAGAACGCCGAACCCGCGGCAATCAGCATAATTCGGTCTTGTTCCAACGACTGGTAAATTCTGTAAAAAATGTCCTTCCACCCGAGGAGTGGAACTTTGGAAGGTGTGTCGGCATTACGGCCACGCCCCCTCTCCATCGCCTGCGAACGCAACGTTTTTCCGCTGTTTCTGTTACCGAAAGCCATCATACCAGGTTCGAGCGCCCTCTCCGTTTAAGCTGCAATTCCCAAGGGAGCCGGATGTTCCCGGGGTCACCTTGAAAAGCAATTGCTCTGGCCTCGTTCGACGAGACTGGCACCTGCCCCTATGCTTTGCCTGGAGCAGCGCTGGAACTGGGTCATTTCAGAACCGTTTAAGAGCACGGGCTGGCAAATGCTGTGCCAACAGCCGGAGTATTCTGACCCATGGCAACAATGGAAGCGCCGCCTCTGGAGCGAAAATTGGTCGCAATTCTTGCTGCAGATGTCGAAGGTTATTCGCGGCTCATGCACGAAGATGAGGAACAGACACTCGCGACCCTGTCGTCGCATCGCAAAACCATTGACGCCATCATTGCCGGCCTCAGGGGAGAAATTTCGGGCACTGCCGGTGACAGCGTATTGGCTGAGTTCGCTAGCGTGGTCGATGCCCTGAACTGCGCGATTTCGATCCAGCAATCCTTGGCCGCGGCGAATGATGATCTTCCTGCAAATGCGAAGATGCTTTGGAGAATCGGCATCAATGTCGGTGATGTGATGGTCAAGGACGGCGGCATTTTTGGCGATGGTGTCAACGTCGCCTCCCGGCTCGAGGCGCTGGCGGAACCCGGCGGTATCTGCGTTACGCGCGGCGTGCGTGACCACTTGCGCGACCGTCTGGGCTACGAATTTGGGGATATGGGCGAGCATTCGGTGAAAAATATCGCTCGTCCGGTGCGGATTTTTCGCGTCCTTTTTGACCCCAAGGGTTCTGCCGATCCAGTTCCGGCCGCATCGTTGCCGGGGTCCAGGGGAAGCATTCAACTGTCAGGAACCAACGGCGGCATTGCCGATGATTCCAAAGACATTGAATTGGCCTTCTGGCAGTCGGTTGAGACGAGCAATGATCCGTCTGAGTATCGCGCCTATCTGGCACAGTTTCCTGAAGGCGAATTCGTTGCCCTTGCACAGGCCCGACTGGCAAAAGCCTTGGGCCCCAAACCGGCGTCGCCGGAAGATTCGGCTGTGGAACTGGAGTTTTGGAACTCCATCAAAGACAACGATACGCGTGCGCCGTTTGAGGCCTATCTTCAGAAATATCCGGATGGCGAGTTCAGGAGTCTCGCTGAAATTCGCTTGCAAGACTTGGGCAAAGCCTGAACTGGCTTGAGTGACAACAACCGAAAAGGGCGGCGAAGTCAGCGACAGCCCGCGCCTTCATTGCTTGCGTACCGCCCCGAGGTGAATCTATTCGGCACCACTGCACGCCTAACGTTTCGCGCTGATCTCATCCAGCTCTTGGGCAGACAGTTGTTCTCAAGCTTCTTGTTCGCCCTTTCGCTTCATCGGAGCGCCCCTCGCAAACCGCAGCAAATGACGGTGGGATAGTGTGATCAAGCTAACGCTGCAAGCCCACACGTCGAAGCCACTTCGCACGAACCATGGCCAGCAGTCGGTGAGTGGCGAATATATCTGAGCCTTGCGCAGTTATATTTTGCTGAAACTCCCGCAAGAATAGGCCATTACTAGTCACTGCAACAACGTGGCTGGCAAGCTCTGATCTCCGTGGACCGGAAACCGAATGAGAATGCGCATTCAACACTTTGGTACGATTGTCGCTCCAGTTCTAATCGCACTGCTCGTTGTGTTGGAGAGCATGATAAGCCTATCCTTCGCCCAGGTGGCTCCGTGGAACGATCCGTTCACGAATGTCCGGCCTGTGGTGTCTCAGAGAGCGACGGCTGGACGAGCCAAGGAGGGCGCTGTCGTGCGGATCCTGGCGCAGAATTCCCTGCCCCCTGCAGCCGTTCTTCCGAATCGCGAACTCGTCATTGGTACCAAGGAAGCCCCGCCTTTCGCGATGAAGGCCCCTGACGGCACCTGGTCAGGCATTTCGATCGATCTCTGGCGACAGATCACCGAAAAGCTTGGCGTGAAATTCCGGTACGTTGAAGAACCTTCGGTGCAGAGCCTTGTCACTGCCACGGCGCGGGGTGACTTCGATCTTTCGGTCGCGGCGATCACCATCACGGCTGAGCGGGAACGCAGCATCGACTTTTCGCAGCCATTCTATGATACGGGCCTCGGCATTGCGGTGTCCACCAAGAGCGTGTCTGTCTGGTACGAGCTCATCGCCACGATGATTTCGTTCGGCTTCATGCAGGCGGCGGGTGCACTCATCGGTATCTCACTTGCCGTCGGGGCTCTAATCTGGTTATTCGAGCGCCGCCATAATGAGGATTTCGGCGGTGGGGCCGCAAGAGGTCTCGGTGCCAGTATCTGGTGGTCGGCCGAGGCAATGACGCAGGCAAGCACTGGGCACCGCGGACCCAAGACACTTGCAGGGCGCATTCTCGCCATCATCTGGATGGTTGTATCGATCATCACTATCGCGATTTTTACCGCAAGCGTCACCTCGGCACTGACAACCCGACAGATCAGGGGGCTGGTCAATGGCGTCGAAGATCTACCTACGGTACGCGTCGGTGCGGTGAAGGGGTCGGCCACGACCGGCTTTCTCGACAGCGAGCGCATCAAGCACCGGGATTTCGAAAAGGTTCAGGACGGCCTGAAGGAACTTGTTGCTGGTTCGATCGACGCATTTGTCTACGATAAACCGCTCCTTTCCTGGATAGCCGAACAACAGTTCTCATCCAGTGTGCAGGTTCTGGATGTCGTCTTCGATTCACAGAACTATGGGATAGCGATGCCCGAAGGCAGTCGATATCGCGAATCTATTGATGTCGCCATTCTCGAAACCATTCACGACGAAAAATGGAAGCAGACGCTTTTTCGGTATCTCGGCGAAAAGCATTGAGCGTCATCAAGCGCAGGACGGGCAAATAAGCATGGCGCCTCAACCACTCCGGAATGAGAGCCATTGTTTCCGAAAGAAGGCGAAGGCAGTAGATGTCCTCGAGCACTTCCCATGCGGGCTCGATTGTTGGCGGTTCTGACTGATACTGCGCACGGTTCACTCCGGAACCAAAGCGATCGATCATCAATGACTGCGCAGCGCCGGACATCGGTCATTCGATCCTTGCTGCTGATTGCTGAGTAGTCTCTTGGAACCCGGCCGAACATGAGTATAGTACCCTGAGCGTTCCACTGGAGTATGATGTCATGGCAGATGATGCGGGTCTGACAGACATGTCCGCCTGCACAGTCGTCGATCTGCTAAATCGCGGCGAAGTGACGCCGCTGGAATGTCTTGATGCGCTGGAAGTTCGCATGGCGGCCATTAATGCTGCCGTCAACGCACTTCCCATCCTTTGCTTCGATCGCGCCCGCAATCAGGCCCGCTTGCTCATGCAAAAGCCTCTGGGTAGTCGTGGTCGTTTAGCCGGACTACCCCTACCGATAAAGGACCTGACGGACGTTGCCGGCGTGCGCACGACCTATGGTTCGACCATCTTTGCCGATCACGTTCCCGAGCAATCCGACATTCTTGTCGAGGCGATTGAAGCCGAAGGCGGTGTCATTTACGCAAAGTCAAATACTCCGGAGTTTGGCGCGGGTGGCAATACCTTCAACGATGTTTTTGGTGCGACACTCAATCCCTGGAATACGAAGCTCTCGGCTGCGGGTTCGTCGGGTGGGGCCGCGGTTGCACTTGCCACAGGTATGGCTTGGGTGGCGCACGGCTCCGACCTTGGCGGCAGCTTGCGCAATCCAGCAAGCTTCTGCAGCGTGGTAGGACTACGCCCGAGCCCCGGCCGCGTTGCCAACAACCCCGGAGCCAAGATCGATTGCCTGCTGGGGGTCAACGGGCCGATGGGTCGCTCCGTCGAAGACACTGCGCTTCTGCTTGACGCGATGACCGGCGAGCACCCTGCAGATCCTTTGTCGTTGCCACGGACCGAAAGCTTCCTTGCTGCTGCGCGCTCCGCTTGGCGACCAGCGCGCGTTGCTTTTTCCGCCGATCTTGGCATTACGCCCGTCGATCCGGAAGTGGCCTCGATCTGTCGCGCAGCGGCCGAACGATTTAGTGAGATGGGCGCCCGTGTGGAAGAGGCGCATCCTGACCTTCTTGAGGCACATGATACATTCCAGGTGTTGCGCGGCGTGGCCTTCGCCACAAGTTATGGCGCGCTTCTGGATTCGCATCGAGAAAAAATGAAGCCGGAAGTCGTCTGGAATATCGAGAAGGGTTTCAGCTACTCCATGGCAGACGTCGTACGAGCGGAAACCAATCGCGCCGCAATGTTACGAAGGATGAATGCTTTTTTCGACACCTATGACCTGCTCCTTTGTCCGGCCACGATCGTTGCCGCCTATCCCGCGAGCGAGCGGTACGTAAAGGAATGCGCCGGCTACAGCTTTCCAAATTATTTCGAGTGGCTGGCGATCGCGTACGCGATATCACTAACCGCCTCGCCGGCGCTGAGCCTTCCCTGCGGGTTCACCTCTGACGGGCGCCCGGTCGGATTGCAGATCGTTGGCCGCGGACGCGCCGAGGGACGGGTCTTGGCTGCCGCTCGTGCCCTTGAGCGCATCCTGGATCTGCATCCGACCACCCCAATCGACCCATGTACGCCTGACTGAACCTGATCTCATTCATGGCGGCTCTCGGCTCTGGAAAGGGAAACGCTCTAATGTGCAAGCAAGTAAGTGGTGAATTGACCGATTCCTTTGATATCCATGACTACTTGACGGGCATCCGCAACGCCTCCAGCAACAGCGTCAAAGGTGCTTTGTGATATCTGTATATGACCAGGGATGCAGCAGGATTCCATCCGGCTAGCGACATTCACCGTATGTCCCCACACATCGTAGACAAACCGCTTTCGACCGATCAGGCCGGCGATTACTGGTCCAGTATTGATTCCAATTCGTAGGCGGAGCGCCGATGCCGGATCCGTTGGACGGGCCGTTTCTGCCAGCAATGCTCTGCCAAATTCAATTGCTGCCAAGGCATGATCCGGGTGAGGATCGGGCAAGCCAGCGGCAGCCATGTATGCATCACCGATGGTCTTGATCTTTTCAACGCCAAATCGGTCAGCCAATTCGTCAAACCGCATGAACAAGTTTCCGAGCATATTCACCGAGGCAGCAGCGGGAGTTTTCGCCGCAAACTCGGTGAAATTTACGATATCAGCGAAAACGATCGTGGCCATTTCGATACGATCAGCTATCACTTCCTCCCCTTCGGCAAGTCGTTTCACCACCTGTCTGGGGAGGATGGCATGAAGCAATTTGTCTGCACGCTGCTTCTCCACTTCGATTTGAGCGAGGTAGTGCCTTTCACGTTCGCGCCAGCGGCTGCGTTCAAGGCAGGCGGCGATACGAGCTTGCAACAGAACTGGATCGATTGGCTTTTGCAGATAGTCTTCCGCTCCGGCTTCAATGCAGCTAATGACCGCGTGGGCATCGTTAAGACCCGAAATCATGATCACACGTATCTCACGCCACCGATCGTCTGATTTGAGCCGGCCGAGAAGTTCGATGCCATTCATGTCTGGCATTAGGATATCGGCCAATACGATATCGCACTCCTGAATTGCAAGAATCCGTAGAGCTTCTTTCCCTGAAGCCGCGGCGAAGACACTATGGCCGTCGCGGCCAAGGCGTCTTGCTAAAAGGTCACGGTTGGATGCCGTATCGTCGACGACGAGAATGCGTCCCTTTTCTTCGGGCAGCGTGGAAGCGCGTGCCGCGATTGTTCTTGCCACTTCAGCTGCGATCATGCCATCGACGTCGTCACCGTACCGCTCTCCAACATCAGTAGAAATAAGAGCTTTTTTTCCGTCGATCTGCTCAAGCAAAATTCGACTTTCCTGAACTATTTTCAAGATATCCGCAGTAACGCTTTCGGACAGCGTTTCAGCAAAGTCTTCAATGACCATTTCAGAATATCCGAGAATCGCATTCATCGGTGTTCGCAGATCGTGCCGCAGGTTGACGTCGAGCATGGGGAAGCTCTTCATATCTGGGGCTGCAACGTCGAGAATTTGCTTGATCAGCAAATTCAATTGATGGGCGGCACAAAGCACTCGCTCTAGGTCGGGCAACGCGTCGATCGGGCCTTGCTCGCGAACTTCGTCTATTACCAATTCCTGATATCCGAGGATGGCCTGTGCTGGCTCGGCGATTTTCTGGACGATTCTGACGAGATACGCACGATGACCGATGTCAGATGGTTGCGACAAGATGATTATCCTCCGGTCAGGCGGACGATCTTGGTGACCAGCGCCGGCAAGTCGATTGGCTTGGTGTCATAGTCGTCGCACCCGGCATCGATCGCCTTTTGCCGGTCACCTGCCATTGCGTGCGCAGTAAGGGCAATGACAGGGATGGCGGCAGTAGCGGGATTGGCCTTAATCTGGCGAGCCGCTTCCCAGCCGTCGATTACCGGTAGGCTCATGTCCATCAACACAAGATCCGGCCCCGCGCTAAGCGCCGCCTCCACGCCCGCAAGTCCATCGGTCGCAATGATCACCTCATATCCACGCCGTTCAAGCCGGCGGGAAAGCATGTCGCGGTTCATCTCATTATCTTCGACGAGAAGAATCTTGACCATCTTTTCAGGCTCCTCACGCACTTTCGCTCAAGGGCATATGCCGGTTCAGGGCCGCGATGAGATCCGCACGGCCTTTCGTTCCCTTGCGGACTATTTCGCTCGCACGCACCTTAAGCCAATCCAATTCCTCGCGCGTCAGATCTTTGGACGTAACGACAACAACCGGAATATCGGCGAGATCCTGCCGTTCCTGGATTGCCTGAAGAAGTTCGAAACCATCCATATTGGGCATCATCAAATCGAGCACCATCACCGTTGGTCGCCCAGCTTCCAGTTCGGCAAGACCGCGCCGGCCATCGGGAGCCTCCCGGACATTCCAGCCTTCGCGCTGGAGTACTCTGCAAAAGAGCTCACGCGTCGCGGGGTCGTCATCGACGATCAGCACGTCACGACGGCCGGCACCCGCGACAGCATTCAATGTCTCAATGAGCTGGCGAGGATCAATTGGCTTGATCAAATGGGCTGCCGCTCCGAACGCCAAGCCCATTTCACGATCCGCAACGACCGTGGCAAGGATCACCGGAATATTGCGAAGGGCTTCATCGGACTTGATTTGACGCAACACAGACCAGCCGTCCTGGCCCGGCATGATTACATCCAAGATGATCGCATCGGGCCGGGATTTCCTCATTTTTGCGATGCCCTCCTCACCACCCGCAGCCTCGATCACCGTAAAGCCGGCGCTGCGGCTCGCATCGGATATGACTTTACGTGCCCGCGCTTCATCGTCGATTACGAGAACTGTGCCACGAGAGGGCAGTCCCTCATGAACGTCCGATTGCGACTGAAGGCGCTGCGCGACTTGCGTCTTATGGTACGCTGGAATCTTGAAATGAAATGTCGATCCCTTGCCGAATTCGCTTTCAACGGAGATTGTTCCGCCCATCATCTTGATGAAATGCTGGGTGATAGCGAGGCCAAGCCCAGTGCCCCCGTAGTTTCGCGTGGTGGACGAATCGACTTGGACGAAGGGCTGGAAAAGCTTTGCCTGCTGCTCGTTCGTCATTCCGATCCCATTATCGGTAACGGAAAATTCAATCCACTCGCCATCTTTGTCACGGTAGCGATTGACCGCTAATCGGATTTCATTGTTTTCAGTGAATTTGGCAGCGTTCGAGAGGAGGTTGAACAGGTTCTGTCGCAGCTTGGTCTTGTCGGTGTGGATCTCGTCGGGCTCGACCGAGGCGGTGACGATCAGCCGGTTGCCGTTTTTTGCAATTAACGGCGCGACAGTGCTTTCAACATCTTCGAGTAGTTGGGCTACGCCGATCGGCTCGATGTATAGCTCCATTTTGCCAGCTTCGATCTTGGAGAGATCGAGAACATCATTGATCAATGCCAGCAGGTGACGTCCTGACGCCATGATCTTCCGAAGATCCGCGACAAAGTCGGGTCTATCCAGGTCACTTGCGTCTTCAACGAGCATTTCGCTATAGCCGATAATGGCGTTCAAGGGAGTACGCAGTTCGTGGCTCATGGACGCAAGGAAGCGACTTTTCTCATCGCTGGCGACTTCCGCGCCGCGCCGGGCCTCCTCCAGTTCCGCATGACGATGTTTCAAATCAGTGATGTCCGTGTAAACCGCTACGGTTCCCCCCTCGGGCGTTTTGCGCTTGGCTATGCGCAGCCACATTCCGTTGGCGAACTGGCGTTCGATCGTCCCATGCGGCTCGCCGTGACGACGGATAGCCTCACTTATCCAAGTATCGACATCGGCATTTCCGACGTTGGCTGTGCCACGTTTCGCCTGCGCCCGAATAATATCTTCAAATCGCGTTCCCGGTTTCATGAGGTCTGCAATTTCCGGGAATATCTCAAGGTACCGTTGGTTGACCAAGACCAGCCGATCCGATGCATCAAAGAATGCGAAGCCGTCTGGTATGGTCTCGATCGCTGTTAGAACAGTATTTCTCTGGCGTTCTGCGGCGGCTTCCAGCTGTCGACGCTCTGCTTGCCCATCGCGCAACAAGCGTAGAGTCGTGGAGAGCCGGCCGAATTCGTCGCGACCTTCAGGAGGGAGCTCTACATCCGGTTGCCCTTGCGTCAATTGGATCATTGCCCTATCGACACGGCCGAGCGGAACCAATATCGATCGAAGTACCAGCCATGTCATGATTGCGCCGGCTATTGTTATAAAGCTCACCGCTATCACGGCGCGGATAAATGTGCTGTGGGCTGTCGCCGCCGCGGCGTCGCGTGCCTGATCCGCCTCCATCTCCAGCCGATCTTCAAGCGTCCTGAGCGCGCTGTCAACTTCGTCGCTAAAATTTCTGGCAGCAGCTAGCTGCGTGTTTCCGACGACGCGATTGTCAGCCGTATAAGCGTCGACAGCCTGTATGGCCTTTTCGTAGTAGGCTTCGGAACGCTGCTGGATGGTGTTGGCGGCGTTCGGCGCAAAAACCTTGATGCGTGCAAGATCCTGTGCCAATGCGGTGCGGGCAGCTTCGGCGCGACGCTCAGACAACGTCAACAGGCTGACAGAGAGATCCGTGAGCCAGTATCGCACCTCGCCAAAATGCCTGTGGGCTTTTGCGGCTTCATCAAACATGTGGAAGCGATCGTTCGCTTCTTCGACACGTCGCTGGTTTTCAAGCAGATCTCGCGCCATGAACGCGACACTTACCAATAAAGCACCGAGCAACACTGCCGAAAGACAGACAAGCCGGAGAGGTATTTTGCGATCCGCCAAACGACTGACCGATGTCTGGATGGCGCTGAATACGCTCATCTGAAAAGCGTTATACTAATTGCGCCAGCAAGATCGCCCTCGGCTCCGCCCTCTTTGGGATAGCCCGAAATGTCAATCTCGCCCTTAGGCTTGCCGTGACATGCCAAGCAGGACGCGGAATAATATTCGGGAATAAGCATACGAAAGGAACTGCGGCCATCCGTCTGGACCTCCTCTACGAAGGACTGACCTTTTGACCATTCGGCAGACAGGAATTTGCTCTCGATTATGCGCTGCTCCCATGCATCTGGACGGGCCTTGCGATTGCGCACAAGACCTTCCGGTGCAGTAACTTTCATTTTTGCACGATCGCCGACTTTCTCTTCAAATCGTTCGTTGACCAACCTGGCAAATGTGGCTGGAATAAATCCCTTGAATCCGACTCCCTTGGCGTCGATTTCCTTCTGATGCTCGTCGACAACTTCACGCAATGCTTCAATCTGCGCATCGAAGAGCTGCTGATCCTGCGCACTGATAGGGTCCATTGAAGCCGATTTTCCCTGGCGGTCGGCGTAGATTTGAAGCGCCTCCGCCGCGACTCGTTCGCCCGAGAGGTCCTTCTTTCCAATTGAAGGATTGTTAATCAGCTCTTGATGGTTAGATATTACGCTCCGGCCCGCGCGCAAAAAGGCGGCCAGCCTCTCTCCCGTGG
>NZ_JBBNAM010000052.1:0-2160 GCF_037994425.1 Phyllobacterium sp. | reverse complement strand
CGGTTCTCCTCATAGCTTCGGCACACTGGCCCCGGTTGACAAGGGACAGTGTGGAGAGCCGCCGCCTGGAAGGCTGGGCCCTGAGCGATTACGCTATGTGGTGTAGTTCGGCGGTAGAGAAGCCGCTCGGGAGCGCGCCCTCATCAGCGCTGTAGCGAGCGAGCGGCGGTCATCGAAGTTCTCCGGTAAAGTCGGGTTGCTGACACCAACCTGATTGGAAGGAACCACCGATGACCGATGTCATGATGAACCTGCGCACGCTCGTAGAGAAGACCCCCGACGCCGATATTTTGCGGGAGATGATCGGCTTCGCCGCCGAGCGATTAATGGAGATGGAGGTGGGTGCCTCCACCGGTGCCGCTTATGGCGAGAAGAACCCGTTGGGCATGGCCCCAGCGCAAGGGTATCGCGACCGGGACTGGGAGACGCGGGCCGGGACCGTCGAACTGCGCATTCCCAAACTCAGGAGGGGCACCTATTGTCCGAGTTGGCGCCTCTTCGATCAACTCGAGGTTTTCGCCGATCATCCCAGCGACCTCTTTGAGGGTATAGATGATCCTCGAGCGTGCCATCACGCTGCCTCCTATCGGTCTTTTGACGGAGTCCACTGCCACGGGAGCAGTTCCTCAAGTCGATCCTTCGGATGGCTTTGGATCCTGGTCAGGACGTCTGTCAGATAGGCCTCTGGATTGTGGCCATGGAGTTTAGTTGTCTCGATGCTGTTCAGGATATTGGCGATGCGCTTGCCGCCCTGACCCGGCAAAGAGCCAATTTTTCCCGTTATGCAAAGATTTGCATAATCGCAAGAATGCCCTGTTTGCTGGGCATGACGCTGGAGCGGAGAACTGGGCGACAATGGCCCAAAACATCTATCTCGCTGCATGCGATCAGTGGATGGAGTTTAACGTTGCGGTCTTATGTCCCGATACTGACCCAATCCAAGAAGCCGCGCAAACAGGATTCTCGAATTGAGAAAAGACCGATTCACGGATGATATGGCTGCAGACTGCATTTGGGTCAACGGCATCAAGGTCCTGATCTACCTGCTCGGTGCGAGGTAGTGGAAACTCATAGGTCGTGATGTATGCGAGTTGGCCGGGCCGAGCCTCTATTGGAATGATGGACAAGCTGGTGGCGGTTATGCTGCCGAGCCAAAGCTTGTTTTCGGTCAAATCAACCAGGCCACAAATTCGCGGCGTATCGTGCTGATCGAACTCCCGGTCCAGGCCTACGAGAACGCTCACTATGGCATCTCGCGGGGCATTTCCCGCCTGGAGCCGCTCGTAGATCGGCCTGGTATGGGTGCCATTACTGACAACAGCAAAACGAGAGTTCCAAATAAGACATTCATAGGCAATGTATGGGCTGTCGGACGCTGCATCAGCGCTTCCTTGTTGGGCGACAATTTGCATGGTGTTACCGAGCTGTACTACCTTCCTGTTGAAAAACGACCTGCTCGAAACCCGGTATGCCGCAATTAAATCGCCTTTTTGACTGCGACCTACTCCAACAATTCGACCAACATACATTTAGCAAATTCTCCAGCTTGTAATGCTGGTGAGCGTAGCAACGAATTCCCAATCTGCACAGATTGCCGGTGGTGCGAATACACAACTGACCCTCCGAACTGCCTAGCAGAGCGCTTCTGTCGCAAGGTCGCCTTACCAACGCATCTAATATTGGAGGCGCGCGCGCAAGGGCTCCGTTCCACGCGCTAGCCCCCGTGGTACCATTTTGTTTTCTCTTCCTCCGGCATTTTGACTGCTTCGCGGTTGGGCTGTGCCGATGTTTGTGGATGTGCGAAGGTTCCAACCGAGATATTTGGCCGACCTCAGACGGGGTATTGGCTAAGAGCAAAATGCTCGACCCTGAAGTGCCGCTGAAGTTCACGATGAACCATTTCCGTACTGGCGGCTGTCCTGGATTTCCATCTGACGTCGAAGACCAGCAAATGCTGGGTGTCGTGGTGGTGAGTGCGGCTTGAGACGAATTGAACCGTGCAGTCATAAGCATCGAGCACCCGTCTCACGTCCTCCTCTCTCAGAGTTCCATCGACAAGGATTTCAACGGTCGCCCGATGCCGCCTAGTTAGCCACTTGTCCAAAGCCTGCATCGGGGAAAGAAAGAAAAAGGCTACCGCGGTGCCGATAACACCAATGC
>NZ_JBBNAM010000051.1:0-78503 GCF_037994425.1 Phyllobacterium sp. | reverse complement strand
CGGGCTTCTTCATCAGGCCGGAAATCGACTACACCAAGTTTGGCGGCGACCGGAAGGAAGTGGCGGAGAGCGACTTCGGCGAGGATGACGCACTCGGCGGCATCATTCGCTTCCAGCGCAACTTCTAAGCTGCGATCGGAGCAACGAATCGGTACCGAAAAAGGCGGCCATCGACGATGTCCGCCTAGTGCCAAAGTGTCACCGCATCTCTGCATGCACAAGGCTTTCGACTGCGGGACGTTACTGCCCCAAGCCAATGTTTTTTGGCGGATATTTCTTGAATGTTGCCGCGTGCGCTTTCATCTCGGCGGCCATCGATGCAAGAAAAGCATTCATGCGATGGCCAACGGGGTACTGTTCCTTTGGATCGATGTAGAGATTGAAGAGCCACGGCGCGAGGCCGACATCACTGACGGTGGTCATGTCGATGTTTAGCCACTGGGCATGCTCCTCTACGACTTTGACATGAATCTTGTATTCGTACATGCGCATCGCCATGAAATTCTGCTCGTTCCAGATGTAACTTTTCTCGCGGTTGGAGTGGCCCTCGTCGTCAAGGAGAAATGATGTCTGGTCGATGCCATCGATGTAGCGATCAGTGGGTATCGTGCTCGATGCCCCGGCAAGACGCAGCGACGTGTTGAAGAGGTCCATGAGATCGAAGAGTTCATCGCTTTGGCGTCCAGGCTTTATCCTGCCCCGCCAATAGGCGATGCCTGGAACCCGAACGCCGCCTTCCCAGGCAGAGCCCTTCGCTCCTCGGAAGGGCGTATAGCCGGAGTCGGGCCAGCTATCGAGCTGCGGGCCGTTGTCTGACGTAATGAAGATAAACGTGTTGTCGAGCACGCCCGCGTCGTCGAGCGCCCTTACGATTTCGCCGATATAGGCATCAACTTCGACCACGTCGTCCTTGTAAGGATACTTGCTGGCGCTCTTGCCCTCGAATGCTTTGCTGGCAAAATTGTCGGCATGGACCTTCATGAAGGCATGTTCCAGAAAGAAGGGTTGCGTGCCTTGGGCGAGCTCCTTGATCTTGCCAACGCTGAACTCCTTGAGAAGTCTGTCGCCTTCAGCCATCTTTTCGATGCTGTCGATGATCTCTACGTCCTTCGTCTCGCCATTCTTGAAGCCATGCACGAGGGCGTTGCTGGATCCCGTTTGGCGAAGCATTGCAAGGCGCTCAGGATTGAGCACAAGGTCGGGGTAGCGCCGCTTGTCAACACCTTGGGTGATTTCCTTCTCCGCTTCATAGAACCCGTAGAATTCGTCGAAGCCAACGTCCTGTGGTCGCATACCCTCGCTCTCGCCAACATGCCACTTGCCCGACAGGACTGACTTGTAGCCCGCAGCGCCCAGAAGTTGAGGCAGTGAAATTTCGTCGGCCCAAGGATTCTTGGTGACCTTGTCGCCGGCAAGGATTGGCCTTGTGAGCCCCGTACGCACGGGCAGACGTCCTGTAAGGATGGCCGAGCGAGTAGGCGTGCATGTCGCTTGTGAATAGGTCGAGGTCAACTTCAAGCCTTCGCTCGCCAGCCGATCCATATTGGGTGTTGCGGCACCGACGACCGCACCGCCGCCGAACGCGCCCGGGTCGCCGTAGCCCATGTCGTCCACGACGAGCCAGACGATGTTGGGACGCTTTCCGGTCCTTGCAAAGAGTTCGTCAAGCTTCGCTTGCGCCGACTCATGTTCCTTTGCGTGGACAAGTGCAGGTTCCATGCTTTCGCTTGTGCGTTCCGCTTTGGTGAGGACTGATTGCCCCATTGCCAGAGTCGGAAGAGCCGCGAGCTGCCTGCAACAGGAGGGCGTAAAGCTGCTTCATGACCATTGAACTCCCTTTTGTTGCCGTGAAGGAGTGCTCAGTGGCGCACAACGAACGGTGCTAGGAAAGTACGTTACGGTAAAAGATGGCGGCGAACCGGATGCGCTGGTTCTTGACCCACGCGCCCAGTGATTGTTCAGGTGCGTGATACCCGTCTAGTGATCCTGACAGATTCTAGAAAATCCCAAAGCGCGCTATTCGCAGGGCGACGCCCATCATGAATTTTTGAAGAAATTGGCCCAAAATCAATATACTATCGGTACTTGATACGCGGGGCTGCCGGGGAGCGTCATCATGGAACATATTCTCGTGGCAATGGATGTCAGCGAGCTATCGGATCGAGCATTTGAAAGAGCGCTGCAACTGGCGCAGGCACATGACGCCAAACTGACCGTCATGCATGTCATAGATGATAAGAATGTAAACGACGACGATTCCGGCATGAAAGCGCGATTGATCGAAGAGGGGAAGATGGAGTTGCGGCGGCACTGGGCAAACTTGTCCCCGCCAGCGGCCGAGCGCATCAGTGTTATCGTCAAGATCGGTTCGGTTTGGAAGGATGTTCTGGCCGAGGTTGCAACCGGACAAGTCGATCTTATCGTGCTCGGCATGCACCATGCGACGACGAAAGACCGCTTTATAGGGACTAAAGCCGGAAATATTGTCCGCAACAGCCTCGTTCCGGTTCTGGTTGTGAAAGACAAACCTGCTGGCCCTTATCGCACGGTCGTTGCCGCGTCGGATTTCTCTCCCTCTTCGGAGCATGCGCTTAGCGGAGGACTTGAACTTGCACCACAAGCGGCTTTTTGCCTCCTGCATGTTTATCAAACACCGTTCTCGAGCCGTATCAAAGTGAATGCCGAGGAGTTGGCTGAATATGAGCGGCACTTGATCGAGAAATCCCAGCGCGAATCCAATGCGGCCACCGACGCATTTGTGAAAAAAAATGGAAACTTCACTGGGTCCATCACGCCAAGGCTCGAACGCGGCGAAATTGTCCCGGGCATTGATAAGATCGTGGGTGAACAGCACGCCGATTTACTTGTCATGGGTACCCATAGCCGCGGCGGGATCGTCGGCGGCATGATTGGCAGCTATGCGATCGGATTCCTCAATGCCCCGCCTTGCGACGTCAGGGTAACCCGATAAACGCGCCCCTTCGTCGCGCTACGGTTCGGCCCCGCCGCATGCGCGAAAATTCGCGGCTCTGGGATTAATGTCTAAACAAGAGGTATGCATTGCATTCGCCGTAGATGAGCAGATTGTAGCTGGAGTTGGGCTAGCATTGGGGGAAGCACATGACCTATTTCGTGCAGGCGCTGCAGAAAAATCCTGAGCTGGCAATCTTCCTTACGCTGGCAATTGGCTTCCTGATCGGCCGCCTGAAGTTTGGGAGCTTCAGTCTCGGCATTGTAGTGGGCACACTGTTCGCAGGAGTCTTGATCGGACAACTCGACATCAAAGTCCCACCAATCGTGAAGGTCATTTTCTTCGATCTCTTCCTCTTCACTACCGGCTACAAGGTAGGGCCGCAGTTCTTTCGAGGACTGAAAAAGGACGCAATCCCGCAGGTGCTGCTCACCGTGGTCCTTTGCTTTGCATGTCTGCTCACGGCATTCGCTTTCGCGAAGCTGCTGAACTACGACATCGGAACGGCAGCCGGGCTCCTCGCTGGCGCATTCTCCGAGTCGACAGTGATCGGCACCGCAGGCGAGGCCATTCAGCGCCTCCCGCTGTCCGATGCGGAGAGAAGCGCGCTGCTAAACAACATACCTGTCGCCTATGCGGTCACCTACCTGATCGGGACTGCCAGTCTCGTTTGGTACCTTCCCACCATCGGGCCCAAGTTGATGGGGATAAACCTGCGTGAAGAAGGTGCTCGCATGCAGGCTGCGCTGGCGGGTTCGTCGGAACTTGGCCCAGGCGTCGTCTCCGGGACCAAATTTTTCGACGTCCGAGCCTACCGCGTCACGAATCCCCTACTGGTGAACAAGACCCTGGCGGATATCGAGGCAATGCCCAAGGACACTCGGGTCTTCATTGCGCGAATTCGCCGCGGCACTGAGATTTTGGAGCCGCTACCCGACTTGGTCATCCGCGAGGATGATATTGTTGCGGTGATTGCGCGCCAGGAAATTCACGTGAGGCGAGGCGACATCATCGGTCCTGAAGTGGACGACAAGTCTCTTCTCGACGTCCCAATCGAAGTGCTGGATGTCGTGGTTACACAACGCTCTGTCGTAGGACTAGGGCTTGCTGACTTGGCCAAGCTGGAGTTTGCGCGCGGCGTGTTTCTTCGAAGGCTCACACGCGCCGGACATGAGATACCTATCGGCGCAATAACGCGGATTGATCGAGGCGACGTGATGTGCCTGATCGGAACCAAGCCGGAGGTTGAGAAGGCAGCCAAGGGAATTGGCTATGCGGACCGTCCGACAGATGCGACCGACATGGTTTTCGTCGGCACCGGTATCGTGCTCGGGGGGCTTGTGGGGCTGCTTTCGCTCACTGTCGCAGGTATTCCGCTCACACTTACCGCAAGTGGCGGGGCCTTGATTATGGGTTTGATCTTCGGTTGGCTTCGATCCGTATACCCATTTTTCGGTCGGATGCCGGAGCCGGCGATCTGGATTTTCGATACCGTAGGGTTGTGTCTCTTTATCGGGGTGGTCGGCTTGAGCGCCGGACCCAGCTTCTTCTCTGGACTTCAAAATACCGGATTGAGCCTCGTTGCCGTAGGTCTGGTGTCAGCATTATTGCCACACACCATCGGCATCCTGTTCGGCCGCTATGTATTGAGGATGAATCCGCTGATCGTTCTTGGCGCCTGCGCCGGTGCCGGGACGATTACGGCTGCACTTCGTGCCATTCAAGACGAGTCTAAAAGCAGCGTTCCCGCGCTGGGCTACACAGTTCCGTATGCCGTTGGAAATATTCTGCTTACGGCATGGGGACCGGTGCTAGTAGCCATGATGACGATTGGGACATGAATTCGTATGGGGGGTAGGTTGGCGTGGGCACCGTGGCCAACGACATGGTCGCCTTCGCTGCTGCTCAGTTGAGGATGGCGACGCCGCCAGTGAGAGTGGCAACTACGTCAGGGCGGCGAACATGTCCCGCCTTGCTGCCGACCAGGGCGACGCGATCGGCCAATTCAACCCGGCCCCATGTACGATAAGGGCCTAGGCGTCCCGCAGAACTACACAGAGGCTGGGAATTGGTATGCCTCTCTGCCAACCAAGGCGAGGCCAGCACCAAGGTGCCCGAGCAAAAGGCTGCGGATGGCAGCGCAAAACGGCGAACAGCGTATCCGCTAGGTGCGGGAAAAAGTGCGAGGGGAAACGATGATGAGGTATAAAGCTATTAATATTCAATCAGTTGACAAGATATAATGGCGGAGAGAGCGGGATTCGAACCCGCGTTACGCTTTTGACGTAAACACACTTTCCAGGCGTGCGCCTTCAACCACTCGGCCACCTCTCCGTCCAACGTCCGGCGTCTGGCCGGGCGAGTTGATCGTATCGGCCGGAAACACCGGCCGCGAGCACCGTCAACCATCGGTCACTCTTTATTTTGAAACGCACGCAACACCTGTCGATGGTTAGTCGGCAGCGACCCCGTGCGGCGCGCAATATAGTCAGAACAGGCACTTGTTCAACACCTATTTCAATATTATCGCGCTTTGCCGCAGTTTCTCGAAATTGCTCCTGAATTTGCTGGGAATTTTCGCGAAAATTTCATCATCCGCCGTCAAAATGCCGGTAAGATTGCATTCATTCATGCTGTTCGCGGGCGTGTGGCGGTGTTTTTTGGTCATGCTCATTTCGCGACAAGGCGTAAATTCCGGAGTGGTTGAGTGGTACGCGCGTTTATAAGGCTTCTTGCCTATATTGCCCTGAGCCTGGCGATTATCGCCGCTGTCCTGGACGCTGCCCGCTCAGTCGGCGCGTCACATCTGGTCATGACGTCGTTGCGTGACAGTTGGCAGTCACTTTCGCCCGCCTCGCTCGCCCTTGCCGAAAACTACATCAGATCGCACGTCTACTCACTCCTCTGGGATCCCTTGATGCTCTGGATCTTCGAAACGCCGACCTTCATCGTGTTCGCGGCTCTTGCCTTCGTGCTGTACGCGCTCGGCTACCGGCGGGAGCAAAGGGTCGGACGCTTCGCCGCGCGCTGATTGCTGTGTCAGCTTTTCGACTCTCGTCATCGTATGCGCTGGCGCTATGGTTGAAGACTGCGGTTAGCAATATCTCACCCAATTCCGCCTGGCTATCGAGGGCCATCCGGTGCCGACATCTCCCGCTCGTCTCCCCGTGCAGATCTGATCTAACAGACTGACTTCACAGGATATTTGCGCAATATTTGACCGGCCAGCAAAATTCCGCGTGAATTTTGCCTGCGGGCATGCAAGATTGATTTTGGGCGGGAGCTATCCTGGGTTGCCGCCACGATTTCAAGGGTTAAACGACAGGTTGATCCTTTCAACAAAATCCAGAGGGTTGGTTCAAATGAAGCGCATTGTTCTTGGTCTCATGGCCGCCGCAGCATTGTCCGTCTCGGCCTTTGCTGCCGATGACAAGCCGGCGGTGATCTATGATTTGGGCGGCAAGTTCGACAAATCATTCAACGAAGCCGCGTTCAACGGTGCCGAGAAGTACAAGGCTGACTCCGGCGTGAAATATCGCGAGTTCGAAATCCAGAATGAGGCGCAGCGCGAGCAGGCCCTGCGCAAGTTCGCGTCGGACGGCAATTCACCGATCGTCATCGCCGGGTTCTCGGCTGCTGCCGCGATCGAAAAGGTTGCGACCGAGTTTCCGGACACCAAATTCGTCATTATCGATGCGGTCGTGGAAAAGCCGAACGTGCGCTCTGTGGTCTTCAACGACAATGAGGGCTCCTACCTCGTCGGCGTGATCGCCGCCAAGGCATCGAAGACGGGCACGGTCAGCTTCATCGGTGGCATGGACGTTCCGCTTATCCGCAACTTTGCGTGCGGCTATGTCGGCGGCGTCAAGGCTACCAATCCGGAAGCCAAGGTGATCCAGAATATGACAGGTGACACCCCTGCGGCCTGGAACGATCCAGCCAAGGGCGGCGAAATCGCCAAGTCGCAGATGGATCAGGGTTCGGACGTTGTCTTCGCTGCCGCCGGCGGTACCGGTATCGGTGTCTTGCAGGCTGCTGCCGACGCCGACAAGCTCGGTATCGGTGTCGATTCCAACCAGAACGGTTTGCACCCGGGCAAGGTTCTCACGTCCATGATGAAACGCGTTGACGTTGCGACCTATAACGCGTTCAAGGACGGCGCCGATGGCAAGTTTACCGCCGGCGTCAATGTGCTCGGTGTCAAGGAAGCCGGCGTCGACTATGCGGCTGACGAAAACAACGCCAAGCTTCTGACCGACGACATCAAGAAGGCGGTCGAGTCGGCAAAGGCTGATATCATTTCCGGCAAGATCAAGGTCCATAACTACAACACGGACAATGCCTGCCCCTATAAGTAAGCGCTGGCGCTTCATCGCTCTGGAAGCCGCCGATGGTGACATCTGGCGGCTTCGTCGTTAAGAGTAGCCCCTTAAGACCAAAGGACCGCCATGACTGCCCTTGCCGTCCTCCTCAGCATACTAGCGGCCATTGCGATTGGCGCCATGAGCCCCGGCCCGAGTTTCGTACTTGTCTCCCGCATCTCGGTCGCCGCATCGCGGAGCCATGGCCTCGCTTCGGCACTTGGAATGGGCGTCGGCGGCGCATTCTTTGCTGCGCTCGCCGTCCTTGGGCTAACCGCGCTCCTGCTCAAATTTGAATGGCTCTATTTCGTATTGAAGCTTCTCGGCGGTGCCTACCTCGTCTATCTCGCGATCATGATCTGGCGCGGCGCGTCCAAACCGCTGGTGGCTTCCAATGGAAGTGGGGAAGGCAGGGGCCTTTCCGTGCCGCGGGCTTTTCTCGTTGGCCTATTGACTCAACTCAGCAATCCGAAAACGTCGATTGTCTACGCAAGTATCTTTGCGGCGCTGATGCCGCCATCGCCGCCACTTTGGCTGCTTCTCGCCCTGCCGCCTATGCTTTTTTGCGTGGAGGCCGGTTGGTACACGATTGTTGCGCTGGCGTTTTCGGGTTCGCGGGCGCGCAATGTCTATATGCGCCTCAAACTATGGATCGATCGCGGCGCCGGCGCCGTCATGGGCGCGCTTGGCGATGAAGCTGATGGGAGAAGCAATAAAATCAAAGTTTTGAGGAAAGCGACTCTAGAGCCTACGCGATAGGATGGTGTAGCCAGCATCCTCGCCGGTGAGCGCTTCGTAGGGCTGCCAGCCAAAGCGCAAATAATAATCGCCCTTCTCTGTGTAGAGAAAAAGCTCGCGATGGCCGAGCGATCGGGCTGTTTCCTCGGTGGCGGCGATCAGCGCGCCGCCCAGGCTCTTGCCGCGTTGCTCTGGAACGACATAGAGGCTGGCCAGCCACGGCTGCAGATGTGGATGGGTTTCGAGGTCGTTATCGATCAAGAGAGCCAGACCAGACGGCACGCCGGACACAAAACCGACCAGGCCTTTTTGCCGGCTGGAAGGTTCGAGGAAACCGCGCAAATCGTCTATCGTTCGCTCCAGCGTGCGTCCCGCTGACTTTCCCCATTCGTCATAGTTCCAACGTGCGCAGACGCTGACGAGGCCGGGATGTTTCTCAAGTGGTTCAACAGCAATCACTTCAATAATGCGGCGGCTTGGTGACCGGAATATCCGGCGCCGTCTGTTCTTCAAGAACGAGAAACCGGTCGGCGAGCGCCTCGAGCTTGTGACGCATGGCTTCGATGGTCTTCCACTGCTCGGCGATTTGGGCCGAGAGTTCCTCGATGGTCTTATCCTGCTCGGTCACGATAATCTCGAGGCGGGTCAAGCGGTCTGGCCCATCTTCCGTCGTCATTGCTCGTCTCCCCATTGCCGTGCGGTTGCTTTCTAAGCGGTGACCGAACCCGGTGCAAGGCTCGCCACCCGATGCCTGTTGAATCTTGCGTTTCTTGACTGGAAAGAAAAAAATCCCGTGTTAGGGTCGAAACGCGAAAAGACGATATAAGCTGCACAACAGCGGATGGGGATATGGCCGAGCCGGCAATCGAACTTGTTGGAATTGACAAGCGCTTTGGCGCGGTTCACGCCAATCGTGACATCCATATGCGCGTCGAAAAAGGCACAATCCACGGCATTATCGGCGAGAACGGCGCAGGCAAATCGACGCTGATGTCGATACTCTATGGCTTCTATCAGGCTGATAGCGGCGAGATACGCATCAACGGCGCGCCGGTCAAAATACCGGATCCGAATGCGGCCATCGCGCTGGGAATCGGCATGGTGCATCAGCACTTCATGCTCATCGAGAATTTTACGGTCCTTGAGAATGTCATGCTCGGCGTCGAGGGTGCCCCGCTCCTGAAGAACGGCATTGCCAAGGCTAGGGCCGAACTGAAGCGGCTCGAACGCGAGTATCAGCTCGATGTCGATCCGGACGCCCTTATCGAGGAACTCCCTGTCGGCCTGCAGCAGCGGGTGGAAATCCTGAAAGCCCTTTATCGTGGGGCCGAGATCCTCGTTCTTGACGAGCCGACGGGCGTGCTGACGCCCGCCGAAGCAGATCATCTCTTTCGCATCCTCGAGCAATTGAAGGATCAGGGCAAGACCATCGTGCTCATCACGCACAAGCTGCGCGAGATCATGGCGGTGACTGACAATGTTTCCGTCATGCGCCAAGGTTCGGTCGTTGCTACCCGCAAGACCGACGAAACCACGGTGGAGGAACTCGCCGAACTGATGGTCGGCCGCCGGGTCCTTTTGCGGGTGCAGAAGGGCGAGGGAAGGCCGGGCGAAATCAAGCTTTCGGTCGAGCACCTCACTGTGCGTGACAGCCGCGGCGTGGTGATGGTGGACGATGCATCCTTTACCGTGCGCGCCGGCGAGATCGTCGGTATTGCAGGGGTTGCCGGTAATGGTCAGTCGCAGCTCATCGAAACCATCGCCGGCATCCGCACGGCCGTTTCGGGCCGCGTGCTCCTCGACGGCCAGGTCATCGATATCACAGGGGCTGCCGATCCCGGTGAACTGCGGGATCGCGGACTTGCCCACGTGCCGGAGGACCGGCACCACATGGGCCTCGTTCTCGCCTTCGAAGAGTATGAGAACTCGATCCTCGGCTATCATGACGACCCGCTATATCTGAGAGGGCCGTTCCTCGATATCGAGGCCATTGAGGCCGACGCTCGCAAGAAAATCGAGAAATACGATATCCGTCCGGGTGATCCGCGCCTCAAGACCGCGAATTTCTCCGGCGGCAATCAGCAGAAGATCGTGCTGGCGCGTGAAATGGAACGTGACCCCGGCGTGCTCATCATCGGCCAGCCGACGCGTGGTGTCGACGTCGGTGCCATCGAATTCATCCACAAGCGCATCATCGAGATGCGTGACGCTGGCAAGGCCGTGCTTCTCGTTTCCGTGGAACTCGACGAGATACGCTCCTTGTCGGATCGCATTCTCGTCATGTTCGCCGGCCGCATCGTCGGTGAAAGAGATTCGGATGCGAGCGAAGGCGAGCTTGGTTTGCTGATGGCCGGCGTCGAGCAGAAGGAAGCAGCGGAATGACGACGCAGGCGCTCATCATCATTGATGTCCAAAAGGCAATCGATGATCCGAAATGGGGCAGGCGCGGTCAGGCCGGGGCCGAGGCGGCGATCGCGCGGTTGCTGGGGGCATGGCGCGAAAGGCGACTGCCAGTCATCCACATCCGCCACGATTCCACCGATCCGCGTTCGCCCTACCGGCCGGGAGGCGAGGGCAATGCGTTCAAGCCCGAGGTCGAACCGCAAATGGGCGAGCCCATTATCGACAAGCGCACCAATAATGCCTTCATTGGAACGGATTTGATGGATGTGCTGGATGAGTTGCAGGTACGCAGCCTTGTAGTCAGCGGCGTGCTTCTCGAAAACTCAGTCGACGCAACGGTGCGCATGGCGGCCAATCTTGGATTTGAGGTGACTATCCCCGAGGACGCGGTCGCGAGCATCGATCGCAAGGATCGTCGCGGCAAGTCGTGGAGCGCAGAGGACGTGCACGCCCTAATTCTCGCGGTGCTCGACGGCGAGTATGCTCGTATCTCAACTTCTGACGCGATCATCGAGACTTTGCCATGAGCCAGCCCTTCGCCAAACTGCCCGCCTGGGCCGATTACGGGCTCTTGCCGCTCATCAACCTCTTCGTCGCCTTCCTGGTGGCTGGACTCGTTGTGCTCCTCGTCGGCGAAAGCCCCATTGATGCCGCCGTTCTGATGATCAAGGGCGCATTCGGCTCAGGCGACGGCGTCGGATATACGCTCTATTACGCGACGAACTTCATCTTTACCGGGCTCTGCGTCGCGGTCGCATTTCACTGCGGCCTTTTCAACATTGGCGGCGAGGGCCAGGCCTATATTGGCGGACTCGGCGTCACCCTGGTGGGGCTTGGGCTCGGCAATGTCCTGCCGTGGTGGCTGGCTTTCCCACTGGCAATCCTTGCTTCAGCACTAGTTGGGGCGCTCTGGGCCTTGATCCCGGCATGGCTGCAGGCGAAGCGGGGGTCTCATGTTGTCATCACGACGATCATGTTCAATTTCATTGCGGCCAGCATCATGGTCTACCTGCTGGTCGGCGTTCTCAAGCCGCGTGGCAGCCAGGCGCCGGAAACCCGCGTCTTCGGTGACGGAGGGCAGTTGCCGGGTCTTGGCTGGCTGCTGAATGTCGTCGGGCTCAACATGCGCTCGGCCCCGCTCAATATCAGTTTTCTCCTGGCGCTTCTGGCCGCCTTCCTGGTGTGGCTGCTGATCTGGCGCACCAAGCTCGGCTATGAAATCCGCACCATGGGTTTCAGCCCGAAGGCTGCGCGCTATGCCGGCATCAGCGAGCTACGCATCATCATTATCACGATGATGATTTCGGGCGCGCTTGCCGGGATGATGGCGCTCAACCCGATCATGGGGGCCCAGCATCGCATGCAGTTGGATTTCGTTGCCGGGGCAGGTTTCGTTGGTATCGCTGTCGCCCTGATGGGACGATCGCATCCCGCTGGCATCGTGCTCGCCGCGATCCTGTTCGGCATGCTCTACCAGGGCGGCGCTGAAATCGCCTTCGACATGCCCAATATCTCGCGCGACATGATCGTCATCATTCAGGGTCTGGTCATTCTTTTTGCCGGTGCGCTTGAACATATGTTCCGCCCGTCGCTGCAGCGCATATTTCAGCGCGTCGGACGGGCGAAGCGTGAGACAATACCAGCGGTCGCAGCCGGTGGAGGCCAATAATGGATTTCCTGATCACCATTCTGCAATTGTTCGATTCGACCATCCGGCTCTCTGTGCCGCTGCTCCTCGCCTGCCTGGCCGGTCTATATTCGGAACGTTCGGGTATCTTCGATATCGGCCTTGAAGGGAAGATGCTCGCTGGCGCGTTCGCCGCTGGAACGGCAGCCACCTGGTATGGGTCCGCCTATGCCGGGCTTCTCGCCGCCGTTCTGGTATCAGTAGCGCTCGGCCTTGTGCATGGTTTCGCCTCCATCACGCACCGCGGCAACCAGATTGTCTCCGGCGTTGCGATCAATTTCATCGCGGCGGGAACCACGGTCATTCTCGGGCAGGCCTGGTTCAGCCAGGGCGGCCGGACGCCGTCGCTGCCTAATACGGCACGCTTCAACCCGATCAATCTTCCGGGCGCAGAGGCGATGCGCAGTGTGCCGATCATCGGCCCGATTTATTATGAACTGATCTCCGGCCATTCGATTCTCGTCTATCTCGCCTTCCTGCTGGTGCCATTCACCTGGTGGGTGCTTTATCGCACCCGTTTCGGCCTGCGTCTCCGCGCCGTGGGTGAAAACCCCGCCGCGGTCGATACGGCGGGGGTGTCGGTGCCTTGGCTGCGGTATCGCGCTGTCATCTGCTGCGGCATCCTGTGCGGAGTTGCCGGCGCCTATCTTGCGACCGCACAGGGCGCTGGCTTCGTCAAGGATATGACTGCGGGCAAGGGCTACATCGCACTTGCGGCCTTGATCTTCGCCAAATGGCGTCCGGTGCAGGCGATGTTTGCATGCCTGCTCTTCGGGTTTCTTGACGCGGTCGCCATCCGTATGCAGGGCCACCCGCTGCCGTTGATCGGCGAAGTGCCCGTGCAACTGATGCAGGCGCTTCCCTATATCCTCACCATCGTGCTGCTCGCCGGGTTTATCGGTAAGGCGATCCCGCCCAAGGCCGGTGGTGTCGCCTATGTGAAAGAAAGATGATGACAAAGAGCAAGGATTTGTTCGACGCGGCCTATGCCGCGATGCAGAAGACACATTCGCCCTATTCGCAATTTCCTGTCGGCGCGGCGATCCGCACCAGCGATGGGCGCATCTATTCGGGGTGCAACATCGAAGTCGTCTCCTACCCGGAGGGCTGGTGCGCCGAAACCACAGCACTTTCACACTTTGTCATGGGCGGTGGAGGCACGATTACCGAGATTGCCGTTGTCGCCGAAAAGAAGGCGAAATGCACACCTTGTGGCGGCTGCCGCCAGCGTCTGGCGGAATTCGCCGGTCCGGATGCGTTGCTGCATCTTTGCGACAATGAGGGGATCGTCGAAACGCTGACCATGAAAGAGATTTTCCCCTACGGCTTCGAGGCGGAAGTCCTGGGAGGGCCGAAGGGATGAGTGTAACCCGTGGCCTTTCTCAACAATCTGAAGGTGCCGTATGATTGCTCCCGCAACCGGCGCTCTCATCAATAAGCTCAACGGCCTTGTGCCACGGGTTGCGCTCGTTCTGGGATCCGGCCTCGGCTCGATGGTAGACGCGGTGGAAAATGCAATCCGCATCCCCTATGCCGACCTGCCCGGTTTCCCGCATAGCGGTGTGTCCGGCCACGCCGGAGAGGTCGTTGCGGGCTACCTTTCGGGCAAGCCCGTGCTGATGCTTGCGGGTCGTGCGCATTACTACGAAAAGGGCGATGCCTCGGTCATGCGCCCGGTCGTCGCGGCCCTCGCGGACCTTGGCGTCGAGATGTTGATTCTCACCAATGCCGCGGGTTCGGTGCGCCACGATATTGCTCCCGGCAGCGTCATGCTCATCGATGATCATATCAACTATTCCGGCCTCAATCCCTTGATCGGCGAGCCTTCCGACCGCCGCTTCGTCGGCATGACCGCCGCCTACGACCAGAAGCTCAAGGACGCCCTCCTCCTCGCCGCAAGCGAGGCGGGGGAGAAGCTTGCATCGGGTGTTTATATGTGGTTTTCGGGTCCGTCATTTGAAACGCCGGCGGAAATTCGGATGGCACGCACGCTCGGCGCCGACGCGGTGGGCATGTCGACCGTCCCCGAAGTCATCCTTGCGCGCTTCTTCGGTCTGCGCGTAGCGGCCTGCTCGGTCATCACGAATTATGGTGCGGGCATGACGGGTGCTGAACTGTCCCACGAGGAAACCAAGGACGTTGCGCCGATGGGCGGCGCGCGGCTGCAGAAGATTATCCGTGTGCTGATCCGGGAGATTGGCTGACCCATGTTGCTGCCTCAGGAAATCATTCGCCGCAAGCGTGATGGCGAAACACTCGATGCGGCTGATATAACCGCCTTCGTCAACGCGATGAGTTCGGGTTCGATCACCGAGGGCCAGGTCGCCGCCTTCGCTATGGCGGTGTTCTTCAAGGGGATGAAGCGCGACGAAGCCGTGGCACTGACGCTTGCCATGCGCGATTCCGGCGATATTCTCGATTGGTCCGATCTACCGGGTCCCGCCGTCGATAAGCATTCGACTGGGGGCGTGGGCGACAATGTTTCATTGATGCTGGCGCCGATCGCCGCCGCCTGCGGGGCCTATGTGCCGATGATATCCGGCCGCGGCCTCGGCCATACCGGGGGCACCCTCGACAAGATGGACGCGATCCCCGGTTATCGGAGCCAGCCGGACAATGCCTTGTTCCGCAGAGTGGTACACAGCGTCGGCTGTGCCATCATCGGTCAGACTGCAAATCTTGCTCCCGCCGACAAGCGTCTCTATTCCATCCGCGATGTGACCGCGACTGTCGAATCGATCCCCCTTATCACCGCCTCGATCCTGTCCAAGAAATTGTCCGCGGGACTCAACGCGCTCGTGCTCGACGTCAAGGCGGGCAATGGCGCGTTCATGGCAAAGACGCGCGACGCGGTAGCCCTTGCCGAAAGCATCGTTGGGGTGGCGCAAGGCGCTGGCCTCATGACAACGGCGCTGCTCACTGACATGAACGAGCCGCTGGCGCTGGCGGCTGGCAACGCCGTTGAAGTTAAGATTGCCGTTGATTTCCTGACCGGAGACAAGCGCGACAGCCGGCTTGAAGAGGTCACGCTCGCTCTTGCCGCCGAAATGCTGGTTTCGGGCAAGCTCGCGACGAACCATAAACAGGCCATGGAGAAGGCGCATGAGGCGCTTTACAGCGGCAAGGCGGCGGAGATTTTCGGACGCATGGTTGCTGCGCTCGGCGGTCCGACCGATTTCCTTGCCCGTGCGGGTCAATATTTGCCGCTGGCTCCGGTCACTCATGAAGTGAAAGCTCCGGTATCCGGCTTTGTATCGTCCATCGATACCCGGGGTATCGGTGTTGCCGTCGTGTCCCTGGGTGGAGGACGCATCCGACCCCAGGATCCGATTGACCATGCCGTCGGTATTACAGCGCTGCAGCCGGTCGGCGCCAGAATGGAAGCGGGCGAGCCCGTAGCGTTGGTTCACGCTCGTGGCCATGATGACGCGGCGGCGGGCGTGCGCGCGATCGAACTGGCCTATGCCTATTCTGAACGCAAGCCGCGCACGGTCAGCCCAGTCTTGCGGCGCGTAGGCGGCTAAGTCGTTCTTCGCCTAAGGGGAAGGGGCAGACGGCGAAAAGATTTGCGCTTTCTACTTCGTGCCGTACATGCGGTCGCCCGCGTCGCCGAGGCCAGGCACGATATAGCCCTTTTCATTCAAATGATCGTCGATTGCGGCGGTGAAGACCTGAACGTCGGGATGCGCCTTGGTGAATCGCTCGATACCTTCCGGCGCTGCGAGCAGGCACAGGAAGCGGATATTGCTGGCGCCCCGGTCCTTCAGCTTCTGGATGGCAGCGATGGCGGAGTTTGCGGTCGCAAGCATGGGATCCACGACGATAATTAGCCGGTTTACGATATCCTCCGGAGCTTTGAAATAATACTCAACTGGCTGCAGTGTTTCATGATCACGGTAGAGACCAATATGAGCGACGCGCGCAGCTGGGACGAGATCGAGCATGCCTTCCAATAGGCCATTTCCCGCCCGCAGGATGGATGCGAAGACAAGTTTCTTGCCCTCGATCACCGGAGCATCCATTTCTGCAAGCGGCGTCTGGATCTTGATCGTCGTCAGTTGCAAGTCTCGCGTCACTTCATAGCAGAGCAGAAGCGAAATCTCCTTCAGGAGCCGCCGGAAACCGGCGGTCGAGGTATCCTTGTCGCGCATGATGGTAAGCTTGTGCTGGACAAGCGGGTGAGAAACAATCGTCACGCCCATGGAAATCCCCTCTACTCTTTACTCGTTGATCTTAGCCGCTCGATGCCGATCCCGCAAAGATGTCATCGACAGCGCGCACAGTTTTGTCCGATGAGAGCCGTTCGAGCAGGGATCGGCGTGTCTCCTCGTCGATGAACGCGGCATTGAGTGCGGTCGCAGTCACCGCGGTCAGCTCCTCTTCGTCATAGCCGAAATCGGTCGCCGCAACAGCGTATTCGCGGGCAAGGTTCGTGTGAAAATAGGGTGGATCGTCCGAATTGAGCGTTACAGGAACGCCGGCGCGAGCAAGTGCCGGGAAAGGGTGGGCCGCAAAATCCGCATAGACGCCGAGCGCAATGTTCGATCCGGGGCAACATTCGAGCACGATCTCCTCTTCGGCAAGTTTCTTAACCAGATCAGGGTTCTCGATCGCCCGCACACCGTGGCCGATGCGTGAGGGTGCGAGCGCGTCGAGCGCGCTTGCCACGCTTTCCCAGCCTGAAAGCTCGCCCGCATGCACGGTTATCCCAAGTCCTGCATCACGCGCCAGATTGAAGGCAGCCGCGAAATCGCTGGGGCGATGAATCCGCTCGTCTCCGGCCATGCCGAAACCGGTGACCAGCGGATGGGGGTTTTCGACGATATAGCGCGCGGCGGCCAGTACTGCATCCGGACCCTTGTGACGTAGGCCAGTTGCGACGAGGCGGCCTTCGATGCCTGTTGCGGCCTTGGCGCGGTACATGCCTTCGGCCAACCCCTCGATATAGGCCCGCGGATGAAGGCCGGCGGTGATTGCATGGTCGGTTGAAATGAAGACTTCGGAATAAATGCAATCCTGCCTGCCTAGCGCCAATAGATAGTCCTCGGCGAGATCGGCGTAATCTTCCGCAGTGCGAAACAGCATCGACGATTGATCATAGGCATCAAGGAACGAAGTGAAATCGTGCCAGACGAACTTATCGCCCCGAATGAACCCTGAAACATCGACCCCGTATCTCGCGGCCTTCCGTTGCACCAGGCGCACAGATGCGGCACCCTCAATATGGCAGTGCAGTTCGGCTTTCAGAACCATTTTGTCTCCCACCAACCAACAAACGCGTCGCTTCATCGCGCAAGAGGACAATAGCGTTACGCGTGGTAATCTTCTATGGTTCGCCGCAAACAGACATGAGCAGGTAAATCAGATGAGCCAGCAACGCACCGGCGCCCATGGCGGCATGGAAACGTCCTTCGGGTTTCAGGATGTCAGCGACGGCGAAAAGCAATCCCGTGTGAACGATGTTTTCCATCGCGTTGCCAAGCGCTACGACGTGATGAACGACATCATGTCGGGCGGTATGCATCGGGTCTGGAAAGATTCGATGATTGCCTGGCTTTCGCCGTCACGGACTGCCAACTGGAAGGTTCTCGACGTTGCCGGCGGCACCGGCGACATTGCCTTCAAGATCGTCGAAGCCTCGGGCCGCAATGCTCATGCGACGGTGCTCGATATCAACGGCTCGATGCTCGGGGTGGGGCGTGACCGTGCCGTCAAGAAGGGTCTTGCGGATAATCTTGAATTCGTGGAAGCCAATGCAGAAGAGCTACCCTTTGCCGATGCAAGCTTTGACGCCTATACGATCGCCTTCGGCATCCGCAACGTGCCGCATATCGACCGCGCGCTGACGGAAGCCTTTCGGGTCCTGAAACCGGGCGGACGCTTCCTGTGCCTCGAGTTCTCCGAGGTGGAACTGCCGATCCTCGACAAGATTTATGATGCTTGGTCGTTCAATGCTATTCCGAGGATCGGCAAGGCGGTCACCGGCGATGCCGACAGCTATCAATATTTGGTTGAATCGATCCGAAAGTTTCCACGACAGGCCGATTTTGCCGAGATGATCCGCAAGGCGGGCTTTGAGCGCGTCAGCTGGCGCAACTTCACCGGCGGAATCGCCGCCCTGCATTCCGGCTGGAAACTGTGATTTCCAAATGAGTAAGTTTGCAGCAACATTTCGCCTGATGCGGGCCGGATGGATCATGACGCGCGAAGGCGTGATATCCGCTTTGCCCGCGGATGGCTTGAGCGGTTTGCCGGCGTTCGGCCACCGCGTTGCGGGCTTCCTGGCGCGTCGCCGCGCCATGACCGCTCGAAGGTCGGAACGCATGTCGCGTGCCATCAACAAGCTGGGCCCGTCCTATGTCAAGCTCGGGCAATTTCTGGCAACCCGACCGGATGTGGTGGGAACGGAAGTTGCCGACGATCTGGCGCTGCTACAGGATCAGCTGGATTTCTTCCCGATGGATGCCGCGGTGAAGGCCATCGAGGGTTCGCTCGGCCGTCCGCTCGACAATCTTTATGTAAGCTTTAACGAACCGATCGCGGCAGCTTCGATCGCTCAGGTCCATCCGGCTTACGTCAATATGGACGGCGAGGTCAGAAAAGTTGCAGTAAAGGTGGTGCGGCCCGGTGTGCGCCAGCGCTTCAACAACGATCTTGAGAGTTTCTTCCTGGTGGCCCAGTGGCAGGAGCGCTACGTTCCGGCGACACGCCGGCTTCGACCCATTGAAGTAACACGGACGCTCGCCCAGACCACGCGTATCGAAATGGATTTGCGTCTGGAAGCTGCCGCACTTTCGGAAATCGGCGAGAATACCAAGGATGATCCGGGCTTCCGCGTGCCGAAGGTCGACTGGGAGCGCACCGGTCGCGATGTCCTGACGCTCGAATGGATCGACGGCATCAAGATGTCGGATATCGAGGGCCTGCGCGCCGCAGGCTTCAATTTGATCGGACTCGCCGAAACGCTGATCCAATCCTTTCTGCGCCACACGCTGCGCGACGGCTTTTTCCACGCCGACATGCATCCCGGCAATCTCTTTGTCGATGATGAGGGTCACATCGTTGCGGTTGATTTCGGTATTACCGGACGTCTCGGCAAGAAGGAGCGCCGGTTTCTCGCCGAAATCCTCTATGGCTTCATCACCCGCGACTATGCGCGAGTCGCAGAGGTACATTTCGAGGCCGGCTACGTCCCGCACCATCACGATGTTGCGAGCTTTGCCCAGGCGATCCGCGCTATCGGCGAACCGATTCATGGTCAGCCGGCGGAGACGATTTCAATGGCGAAGCTGTTGACCTTGCTCTTCGAAGTCACGGAACTCTTCGACATGGAGACCCGGCCCGAGCTCGTCATGCTGCAAAAGACGATGGTAGTCGTCGAAGGAGTGTCACGCACGCTGGACCCGCATTTCAATATGTGGAAGGCATCCGAGCCCGTTGTTGGCGGATGGATAAGGCGCAATCTCGGGCCGCAGGGCATTCTGATCGACGCGCGCGATGGCGCCCATGCCGTTCTGCACCTCGCTCGTCAGGCTCCGGAGCTCGTCGCCCGCGTGGATCGCCTGTCGCGGGAGCTAGATACGATGGCCGAAAATGGCCTTCGCTTCGATGAACAGACGGCAAACTCGATCGGCAAGGCCGAGGCGCGCCATACGCGATCCGGCCGAGTTGCCTTGTGGGTGATTGCACTTTGCTTCGTTGTGATCACTTACAAGCTCTACGCTTGAAAAATAGCGCATGAATATGATAGCAATGATTGCAAAGTCCATCGAATAGATCGTGAGAGTGCAATCAAATGGCGAGTATCACCATCCGCAATCTTGATTATTCGATCAAGGAAAAGCTGCGGCTGCGTGCCGCTGCTCATGGGCGTTCTATGGAGGAAGAGGCGCGCATCATCCTTGGCGATCTGGAGGATCCAAAGACGGTGATTACCGCGCCCGTCGATGGACCCGTACAGGGGGGCGGGTCGCTTTCGGGCCGGCGTATCCTCCTCATAATCGGCGGCGGAATTGCCGCTTATAAATGTCTTGATTTGATCAGGCGGCTGCGCGAACGCGGCGCGCGTGTACGGCCGGTTCTGACCAAGGCGGCGGAGGAACTCGTCACGCCGCTTGCCGTCGGGGCGCTTGCCGCAGACAAGGTTTTTACCGAACTTTTTTCGCGGGAGGACGAGCATGACGTCGGCCATATTCGCCTGTCCCGCGAAGCGGATCTCATCATCGTCGCCCCGGCGACCGCGGATCTCATGGCGAAAATGGCAAACGGTGTTGCAAACGATCTGGCGTCGGCTGTGTTGATGGCGACTGACAAGCGCGTGTTGATCGCTCCAGCGATGAACCCTAGGATGTGGGACCATCCGGCGACCAGACGCAATCGGGCGACACTTGCCAAGGATGGTATCCAATTTGTCGGACCTGCCACGGGCGAAATGGCCGAAAGGGGCGAAAGTGGCGCCGGCCGCATGGCGGAACCGTTGGAGATCGTGGCGGCCATCGAGAAACTGCTGGACAGAAGACCAAAGCCGCTCGCGGGCAAGACGATCGTCATGACATCGGGACCGACACACGAGCCAATCGACCCGGTGCGCTATATCGCCAACCGATCCTCCGGCAAGCAGGGCCACGCAATTGCCGCCGCGCTGGCGCGGCTCGGAGCCACTGTTCGGCTGGTTTCCGGTCCCGTCACCATTCCTGATCCCGATAATGTGAGCGTTGTGCATATCGAATCCGCGCGCGAGATGCGGGACGCTGTGGAGCAGTTTCTGCCGGCTGACGCCGCCGTCATGGTTGCAGCGGTTGCTGACTGGCGCACGGCGAACGAGGCTGGCGAGAAGATCAAGAAGCAGCCCGGCGAAAAGGCGCCGGTGCTGCAGATGGTTGAGAACCCGGATATTCTCGCCGGTGTCGGCCACAGCAAGTTGCGGCCGCGCCTCGTCGTCGGTTTCGCCGCTGAAACACAGGATTTGCTAGCCAATGCCCGGGTAAAGCTCGACAAGAAGGGCGCCGACTGGATCGTCGCCAATGATGTCAGCCACGCCACAGGCGTTATGGGCGGCGACCGCAATTCGGTGCGCATCGTTACGCGTACTGGTACCGAAGAGTGGCCCGATATGAGCAAGGATGAAGTGGCTGAGCGTCTTGCCGCAAAAATTGCAGCAACCCTGCAGACGGTGGAAGTCTAGCCTCAGGTGAAAGTGAACCGAATGAGCATTGATGTCCCAATCCTCGAAACCGACCGAATCATTTTGCGTGCTCACCGGAGCGAGGATTTCGATGCCGTCCACGCTATGTGGCAGCATCCGGCGATCTACGCACAGATCACCGGCAAACCGTCCACAAGGGAACAATCCTGGGCGCGGCTTTTGCGCTATGGCGGCCTCTGGAATATGATCGGCTATGGCTTCTGGGCAATGGAGGACAAGACGAGCGGCAGCTTTGTCGGTGAGATGGGCTATGCCGATTTCAAACGCGAGATCACGCCCGATTTCGGCGATGCCCCAGAGATGGGCTGGGTTCTCGCTCCCGAAGCGCACGGCAAGGGCTACGGCAGCGAGGCGCTGTCACGGGTCGTCGCTTGGGGCGATTCGTTTTTCAAGCAGGAGCGGGCGGTCTGCATCATATCGCCTGAGAATGCGGCTTCGCTGGGACTCGCCAACAAGAATGGCTTCGTGAAGGTCATGGACACGACTTACACGGATGAACCGGTGATCCTCTTGGAGCGCAAGTTTCAACGGACGTAATTAATCGAAGCCGGTTGGCCGGCTTCGATTGTGTTAGTTATTGCTAACTAAACTATTCCTTGATCGCGCGGCTATATTCGCTCCGGACCCGCTGATAGTTGCTCCAGAACCCTGCCGGCTGATTGCCTTCGAGGTGATCGATGAGCACGCCAAGATGGGCGTGCCATCCGCTGGCGACACTGACCATCGAATCGGTGCTGGCCAAGCGAGTGTGCGTCAATTTCAGCAGCGTATCGCTACCCTTAGCTGAAAGCTCGAACGTGACCTCCGAATCCTGACCGTCGTCGGGCCAACTGATGACGAGCAGATGCGGCGGGTCATAGCGGAGCACCTTGCCCTCGAATCCTGAGCCCTCATACTTCTGGAATTCGGCGGGAGTCTTTTCACTCGATAGGTGCGAGTGCTGAAAGGTCAGCTTGACCGGCCCCCCGACGAAGTCTGCCATGGGTCCGCTTGCCAGCCACTTCGCGCGCTTGTCTGACTGGGTCAGATATGCCCAGACCCGTTCGACGGGACCCAGGAGAGTACGCTCAATGTGCAGCGTGCGCGGTGCCGTGACGACGCCGAGACGATCATTGCCAATATGCTGGTCCATTTTGTTCTCCTTTGATTTCAAGGTTTTGCCGGCTTCGTCGGCGTCGTTGCGCCTGGTTCGTCAGCCGATGTACGATCTTCGTCGCGCAACAGCTTCTCCAGGTCGTCAAGGCGTGCATTCCAGAACCGCTCGTAGTGGCGCAGCCATTCCTGTGCTTCGGCGAGTCGAGTTGCCTGAAGTTCGCAGGTATGGGTCCGGCCCCGGACCTGGCGGCGAACGAGCCCGGCTGCCTCCAGCACCTTGATATGTTTTGACGCCCCGGCCAAGGACATGTTGAACGGGGTGGCGAGTGCACTCACCGTGTGTTGGCCATTTGCCAGCCGGTGCAGTATCGCCCTCCGCGTTGGGTCGGAAAGGGCGTGAAAGACGGCATCTAGATGAGGTGTCTGAAATTCAACCATATGGTTTAATATCACTGCGCGCGATATTAGTCAACCACTTGGTTTAATATTACCTGTACGGCTTAGGTGATAAGGAAGCCCTGCCCGAGAGGATCGTCCGCCTCGACAAGGAATTCGGCTTTGCCGCTGTAATAGGCATGGCCGGAAACGCGCGCGGTAATGGCATCAAAGGTACCGGCCTTTGTCTGCGAGGCGACAAAGCCGGCGAAGCGCGATCCAACAATGCTCTCGAAGATACGCGCATCGCCTTCGCGTATCTGACCCTTGGCATGCATAGCCGCAAGACGCGCCGTCACACCCGAACCGGTGGGCGAGCGATCGAGCTGGGCATCGGCAAAAATGCAGACGTTCTTTGTTGGCGCCTCGTTCCACAGATCACTGCCGTCCGTGAGGATTGAACCGTAGAGAAAGGCAAGATCCTTGTGGTCGGGATGTTCGAGCGGAACCGCTTCCTTGACCGCTTCCGTCAATGCAGTTGCAGCATCGATGAATCGGCGTGCCGGATCGCGACCGAATTCCAGGTCGAACTGGCTTGCATGCGCCAGCGCATAGAACGCACCGCCATAGGCGATATCAAACGTTACCGCACCGAAGACCGGCAGATCGACATGTTGGTCGGCGGCAAAGAGAAAGGCCGGCACGCTTTCGAACGAGACGCCGCCGGACATGCCGTCATTTACCTCCACGGAAGCAACGACCATGCCGCAGGGGCATTCAATATGAACAGTCGTCACCGGCTCGACCTTGGCAACGAGACCGTAGTCGACCGCGTAGCGACCGAGCGCAATGATCGCATGGCCGCACATGGTCGAATAGCCCTCATTGTGCATGAAGAGGACTGCGAGATCGGCTCCCGGCAGGTTTGGCTCAACGAGCACTGCGCCATACATGTCGAAATGACCGCGGGGCTCGAAAATCAGTATCTTGCGTAAGTGATCGAGGCTATCGCGAACGTGGGCGCGCTTTTGGAGTATGGTGCCCTTCGGCAGTTGTGGGTATCCGGACGTCACGATCCGCAGGGGTTCGCCGCCTGTGTGCATGTCGATGACTTTGAGAAGCTCGGGCATCAGGCAATCCCCAATAATGCAGGCAGCTTGCGCATATCGTCGAAGAGAATGCCGCCCGCCGCGGCCAACCCCTCATGATCGGCGTGCTCATCGCCGCAGTAGGAAAAAACCCGCATGCCTGCTGCCGTCCCCGCAGTTGTGCCGGCGACGCTGTCTTCGATGACCACTGCCTGGGCCGGTTCGACGCCCATTTCCCTTGCTGCATGGAGGAAAAGATCGGGAAACGGCTTGCCGCGGGGAACCATAGAGGCGCTGTAAAGCACGCCTTCGAAATGCGCGATGAGCCCGGTCTTGCCGAGGGTTATGTGCATCTTCTCGACATTGGCGGAGGAAGCGACGCAGTAGGGCACATCGGCCCTTTTGACCGCGGAAATGACCGTTTCGATGTGCGGGATTGTTTCAACGCCGCCCTCGAAAATGATCGGTATTGCCTGATACCAGCGATCGACGAAATCTTCGCCGAGCCTATGGCCTTCAGCTTCGACCTTTTCCTTGACGGCACGCATGGGCATTCCGCACAGGTTCTTTCGCGCCTGCTCGAAGGTGATACCGTAGCCAGAGGCATTCAGCATCTTGACCAGATGACGGTTGGCAAGCGTTTCAGTGTCGACCAGAACTCCGTCACAGTCGAAAATCACCAGGTCGGGGCGCGTCATTCAGCTGTCCTTATCCACACCTTGAGAAAAGAGCCGCTGCAGATCGCCGAACGGCACCCCAACCTTGGAAAATTCAAACGTGCCTTTGTCGAGTACCTCGCGTACGGCATCGCGAATCGCGGTGAATGCGGCGGTGGTCAAACGCGGACCAAGCGAGATGCGCCGCACGCCGATGGAGGCAAGATCGCTGACGGTCAACGATGCAGGCGCAAGGACGCTGACCGGCTTCGAAACCGACTTGCAGATTGTCTCGATGCTTTCGCGATCGGAGATGCCAGGTGCGAAAAGCACGTCGGCGCCAGCCTTCTCGAACGCCTGCAGCCGCTTGATCGTGTCGTCGAGGTCGTTCCGGCCATGAAGGAAGCTCTCGGCCCGCGCCGTGAAGACGAAGTCGCCCTTCAAGGCGCGTGCGGCCTCCGCGGCAGCGGCAACCCGTTCGACAGCGTGGGAAAACTCGTAGATCGGGCGTTCCGGATCGCCGGAAAAATCCTCGATCGAGCAACCGGCAAGACCGGCCGCTTCCGCGGCGAAGATTGTTTCGCCGGCGCTGTCGGCGCTATCGCCCTTGCCCTTTTCGAGGTCGCCCGAAACCGGCAGGTCAGTTGCTGCCACGAGATCGCGGCAATGCTGCATCATGACGTCGAAGGTGATGCCGCCATCGGGAAGGCCGCGCGAGAACGCGAAACCGGCGCTACTGGTGGCCAACGCCTTGAAACCCATCGACCCAAGGAACTTCGCCGTACCCGGATCCCACGGATTGGGCATGATGAAGGTCTCGGGACGTTCATGTAGCTGACGGAAAACCCAACCCTTATCCATACCGGCCTCCAATTGGACGCTGATAGTCTCGTCCTGATTTATGATGTTCCCGTTGATCCAAAACCCCCGGCGCCACGTGCCGTCTCGCTTGCATGCTGCCGCTCTTCGATAGGAAGCTGTACGACAGGTGCCACGACGACCTGCGCGATACGCATGCCGCGCTCGACATAGAATTCGTCTTCGCCGAGGTTGATCAGGATCACTTTTACCTCACCACGATAGTCCGAATCAATCGTTCCGGGCGTGTTGAGGCAGGTAATTCCGTGCTTGAGAGCAAGGCCTGATCGCGGTCGCACCTGCGCTTCGAAACCTTGCGGTACTTCGAAGATCAGCCCGGTCGGAACCAAAGCCCGACGCCCCGGCAGAAGTAAAAGCGGCCTGTCGTCTGGCACCGCCGCGCGCAGGTCCATTCCGGCAGCCCCCGCTGTTTCATAGGTGGGCAGATCGATATCCTGGCCGTGGGGCAGCCGGACAAGGCCGAGAGCAGGATTTCTTGGGCGGACGGAATCGGTTTCTTGAGACATGGGAGACCTTTTTCACCAGTCGGCGGCACGCGTCAACTCACAAGATTTGCAGCATCCATCCTTTGCACACAATCCCCTTCTACCGGGCTACGCCATCTGAGGCGATTCCCAATTGTGCAATTGCGCGCTATTGTGAGCCGACTTGCTCTCTAGCCAGGTGATTCATGTGTCGTTGGGCAGCCTATCTTGGACCGCAGCTTTATCTTGAAGATGTCATCGCTTCTCCCTGTCACTCCCTGATCGCGCAAAGCCATGATGCGCATGAGGCCAAGACCCGCACCAACGGCGATGGTTTCGGCGTCGCCTGGTACGGCGAACGCGAAGAACCGGGGCTATACCGCGATATCCTTCCCGCCTGGTCGGACCAGAACCTGAAAAGCCTGTCGCGGCAGATCCGTTCGCATCTCTTCCTCGCACATGTGCGGGCTTCGACTGGCGGTGCAACGAGCAGGGCCAATTGCCATCCCTTCGTTTCCGACCGATGGAGCTTCATGCATAACGGCCAGATCGGGCATTTTGAAAGGCTTCGGCGCGGGCTGGAGGCGCGCCTTGACGATGTTCTCTATGCTCAAAAGCTAGGTTCCACGGATTCGGAACTGATATTCCTGCTGATGCTCCAGCATGGCCTCGACAGCGACCCGGTCACAGCACTTACCGGCACCGTCAACGCTATTATTGCCGAAGCCGAGCGGGCAGGGGTGCCGGCTTTCATCCGATTGACCGGGGCCTTCTCTGACGGGCGGCAGCTATACGCGGTGCGCTATGCGACTGATCGCTTCGCGCCTTCGCTCTACACGGCGAGCCTCGCGCCAAGCGCCGGTCTTTGCGTCGTCTCCGAGCCGCTCGACGGCGAGGCTGGTAACTGGATGCCGGTGCCGCCCAACAGCTTCGTGACGGTGCGCAACAGCAAGCGCATCGCAATAGAACCTTTCATGGCCGAGGAAGAACTCGGCAAGGTTGCGGAAACGGTGGGATGAACCGCACCTGATTCGAGTGTCGACGCGGAAGGCTTTGGCTGATAGAAGGCGCGCAATCCTTTCACTAAAGTTCGAGCCTTCTTCATGTCCCCTGCCGACCATCCTGTCACCAAGCGCCGCACCTTTGCGATCATTGCGCACCCTGACGCCGGTAAAACCACACTCACCGAAAAGCTGTTGCTCTTCGGTGGGGCGATTCAGCTTGCCGGCGAGGTCAAGGCCAAGAAGGACCGGATGCAGACGCGCTCTGACTGGATGAACATCGAGCGCGATCGCGGCATTTCGGTTGTCACTTCGGTGATGACCTTCGAGTACAAGGACTGCATCTTTAATCTTCTCGATACGCCCGGACACGAAGACTTCGCCGACGATACCTATCGCACGCTGACGGCGGTCGATAGCGCGGTCATGGTAATCGACGCGGCCAAGGGTATCGAGTCCCGCACCTTGAAGCTCTTCGAAGTTTGCCGCATGCGCGACATTCCCATCGTCACTTTCATCAACAAGATGGACCGTGAGAGCCGCGACCCTTACGAAATTCTCGATGAGATCGAGCAGAAGCTCGCACTCGACACCGCGCCGATCACCTGGCCGATTGGGCGCGGCAAGAGCTTTGCCGGCACCTACAATCTCCAGAACAACACTGTTCGCCGCCGCGACGAGGAAGAAGTGCCGACGCCGGTCAATGGGCCGGAGGCCGCTGCAGCCTCGGGGCTTCTTCCGGAGAACGAGCGCGGGGACTGGATCGACGAGGTGACGCTGGCGCGTGACGCATGCAATCCCTTCAACCTGCAGGCATTCCGTGAAGGCCATCTGACGCCCGTCTATTTCGGCTCTGCCCTACGCAATTATGGTGTACGCGACCTCATCGAGGCCTTCTGCGATTTTGGCCCGAGCCCGCGCGACCAGGACGCCGATACGCGCAAGGTTGCGGCGGAAGAAGAGAAGATGACCGGTTTCGTCTTCAAGATTCAAGCCAATATGGACCCGAACCATCGTGACCGCATTGCATTCCTGCGGGTCTGCTCCGGCAAACTCTCGCGCGGCATGAAGGCCAAGCTCGTGCGCACCGGCAAACCGATGAGCCTGTCGGCGCCGCAGTTCTTCTTTGCACGCAGCCGCCAGATCGCTGACGAGGCCTGGGCGGGCGATGTGGTCGGCATTCCCAACCACGGCACACTGCGAATTGGTGATACCCTGACGGAAGGTGAAGATCTCCTTTTCCGGGGTGTACCGAACTTCGCGCCCGAAATCCTGCGCCGCGTGCGCCTCGATGATGCGATGAAGGCCAAGAAGCTGCGCGAGGCCCTGCAGCAGATGGCCGAAGAGGGCGTTGTCCAGCTTTTCCTGCCCGACGACGGCTCGCCGGCGATTGTCGGCGTCGTGGGTGCGCTGCAGATCGATGTTCTGACCGAACGCCTGAAGGTCGAATACACCTTGCCGGTCGGGTTCGAGCCGGCGCGCTTTACCGTTGCGCGCTGGATATCAGCTGATGATCCGGCCGAACTGCAGCGATTCATCAATGCGCACCGTGCCGATATCGCCCACGATCTCGACAACGATCCGGTGTTCCTTGCGCAGAACACCTTTTCATTGTCCTACGAGGCTGAACGCTGGAAGGCTATCCGGTTCGCAGCAATCAAGGATTACCAGGTCCGCGAAAAGGCGGCCTGATCGGCCGCCAGAGAACAACTAGCTGCGCAGTTCCCGGCGCAGGATCTTGCCGACATTGCTTTTCGGCAACTCGTCGCGGAATTCGACGGAGCGCGGGCGCTTGTAGTTGGTCAACCGCTCGGCGCAGAAGGCTCGGACTGCTTCTTCGGTGAGGGCTGGATCCTTGCGTACGATGAATAGCTTGACGCTTTCGCCTGAATGCTCGTTGGGAATGCCGATGGCGGCCGCCTCGCGGATGCCAGGATGCTCCATCGCCACTTCCTCGATTTCGTTCGGATAGACGTTGAATCCCGACACCAGAATCATATCCTTCTTGCGGTCGACGATCTTGGTATAGCCGCGCTCGTCCATGTAGCCCATGTCGCCGGAACGGAAAAAGCCATCGGCAGTCATGACGTTTGCGGTCTCGTCGGGCCGGTTCCAGTAACCGGCCATTACCTGCGGGCCGCGAATGCAAATCTCGCCGACCTCGTGTAGCGCGAGCTCCTTGCCGTCATCATTGCGAATGGAGATGTCGGTCGAGGGAAGGGGAAGGCCGATCGTCCCAGAAAACTCGGTGGCGTCGAGCCTGTTTGCCGAAGCGACCGGCGAGGTTTCCGAAAGGCCGTAGCCTTCGGTGATCAGGCACCCCGTTACTTCTTTCCAGCGGTCGGCGACCGGCTTCTGCACGGCCATGCCGCCGCCGAGCGAAAGGATCAGGCCGGAAAAGTCGAGCTTGCGGAAATCCTCATTGTTGAGCAACCCATTGAAGAGGGTATTGAGGCCGGGGAAGATATGCATCTTGTGCTTCTGCAGTTCTTTCACGAACCCCGGTATGTCACGGGGATTGGGAATGAGCACATTCACCGCACCGTGTTCCATGCCCATCATCGCATTCACCGTCAAAGCGAAGATATGATAAAGCGGCAAGGCGCACATGAAGGTAAGGTCCTTCGGCTTGCCCTTGAGGCGATAGGCAACATCACACCAGACCTCCATCTGAGCGACGTTGGCGACGATATTGCTGTGGGTCAGGATCGCGCCCTTCGATATGCCTGTGGTACCGCCAGTGTACTGCAGGAAGGCAATATCCGTTCCCTTGACGTCGACATGCTTCAGGCTTTGGGCGGCGCCCTTTGCCAGTACCGTCTTGAACGGTACGTGTCCGGGCAGCGACCAGGCGGGAACCATCTTCTTCACCCGCCGGACGACGAGATTAACCAGATGGCCCTTGAGGCCCATCATATCGCCCATGGCGGCGACCATCACATGCTGGACGGGGGTCTTGGTGATGACCTTCTGCAGCGTTGCCGCGAAATTTTCGAGAATGACGATGGCCTTGGCGCCACTATCCTTCAGCTGATGCTCAAGCTCACGCGGCGTATAGAGCGGATTGACATTGACCACCGTGTAGCCCGCGCGAAGAATAGCAGCGATGGTGATCGGGTATTGCAGTATGTTCGGCATCATCACGGCGATGCGATCGCCTTTTTCGAGCCCACGGGACTGAAACCACGCGCCAAGCGCGCGGGAATAGTCCTTAAGCTGCGCATAGGTGATGCTCGCGCCCATGCAGTTGAAGGCCGGCTCGTTGGCGTAATCCTTGAAGACGCGGGAAAAGAGATCGGCAACGGATTCATACTGCGAGGTAACCTCGGCGGGGACGCCGTCCGGATAATTGCTGACCCAGAATTTTGGAGTCGGCTGGGCGGTCGCGGGCGCGGAAGGCTGTGGAGCAACCTGCTGCAGCGGTTTGGGCGTTGGCGTAGGCCTATCAGTGGCGGGCTTTGCCGGTTTCTTGGCGGTGGCGCGCGATTTTGCCACCGTCTTGCTCTTCGTCGGGAGAGGCGCGGGTGGCGTCTTTTCTGATGGCTTGCTTACTGGCTTGGCCACACCGTTGGCAACAGATTTTGCGGCAGATCCGGAGGTCTTTTTCGCGGTAGCTTGAGCAGGCTTTGCTCCCTCGCTTCCTGCCGACGGAGCGGATTTGCTCTTCGCTGCCCTTGCCGGTGTTGTCTCTTTCGCCACACTAACCTCCCTGCTTGTTCCCAAACCCAAACGCGGTCTCCCCACCTCGTTCGATGCTACCCAACTCTGCTATCTATTGCGAGAGGCGTCGCGCTGGCAAGTATTTACATTGACGTAAACGTAAAAATCGTTGGGCGAGCTTTTTTGCCAAATTTGGCAATTCATCGATTTGATGAAATCCGGGCACAAAGTTGCCAAGGTTCGTCTCGACAAAGCAGATGTACCCCAAACACCGGAAAGAAACGGGATCAACTGTGGAAAACATAACCGTCATCCTGTTGATGCTTCTGGCAGTCGTGGTCAGTGATTCCGTTGTCCGCGCTTTGCCTCTCCCGGTCCCCTTGCCATTGGTGCAGATCGGGCTTGGCGCGCTTATTGCTTCGGTAACGACAATTCGCTTCGAACTCGATCCCGATATTTTCTTTCTGCTCTTTCTGCCGCCGCTTCTCTTCCTCGACGGCTGGCGCATTCCGAAGGAAGGGCTGTTTCCGCGACAGGGCATCATTCTTGAGATGGCGCTTGGCCTCGTTATCTTTACTGTGGTTGGTCTTGGCTATCTCATCCACTGGATGATTCCGACCGTCCCGCTTCCGGTCGCCTTTGCGCTCGCGGCAATCGTTTCTCCCACCGATCCCATCGCCGTATCAGGCATCGCGGCGCGTGTGCCAATCCCGTCGCGCATGATGCATATCCTTGAAGGGGAATCGCTTTTGAACGATGCGTCCGGGCTCGTCTGCATGCGATTTGCCGTCGCTGCGATGCTAACCGGGGCGTTTTCACTCTCGGATGCGTTCTTCACCTTCCTGTGGCTGGCCATCGGCGGTGTCGCCATCGGTGTCGGCCTCACGCTCGGGGTGACAAGGGGCAAGGCGTTCCTGACGCGGCATCTTGGCGAAGAAAGCGGCTCACAGATGAGCCTGCTTATTCCCTTCGGCGCCTATCTCCTTGCCGAGCACGTCCATGCGTCAGGCATCCTTGCTGCTGTCGCAGCCGGCATAACGATGAGCTACGCCGAGATCACGGGCCAGGCTCTAGCCGTCACGCGCGTTCGGCGTACGGCGGTGTGGGATACGGTGCAGTTTGCCGCCAATGGCGCGATCTTCGTTCTGCTCGGGGAACAGCTTCCCGGAATCTTTTCCGGCGCCGTTGAAAATATAGCTGCCGGCCGCTCGTCGCCCTGGTGGCTCGTGGTCTATGTGGTGGTCATTACCGCAGCGCTTGGGGGCTGCGCTTCGCCTGGGTCTGGGCTTCGTGGCGCATCGCTCTTTCTCGCTCCACGGGTCAGGAAAAGATCGTCGTGCGTCCGAGCTGGCGGCTCGTTGCAACCATGTCGGTCGCCGGCGTTCGCGGCGCTATCACGCTTGCCGGCATCCTGACCCTGCCGCTTTTCCTGACCGATGGAAGTCTGTTTCCGGCACGCGATCTCGTCATATTCCTGGCGGCGGGCGTCATCATTCTTTCCCTCGTCGTGGCCAGTATTGCCCTACCGAGGCTTCTTCGCAACATCGAGGTTCCTGTCGAAGCATCGCACCGCAAAGAAGAGGATTATGCGCGAATCGCTGCCGCCGAGGCAGCGATCATGGCGGTGGAGCGGGCGCAACACGACCTCGCTGCAGGTCGCCCGGATGCCGACCTCTATGCGGACGTGGCAACGCAGATCATGGAGCTCTACCCAAGCGTATCGATGGCCGGATGCGTCTCGGCGAGGAGCGCGAGCAGACAGCGCAAACTGACGAAGTCGAGAAGGTATTGTTCACGACGGCACTAAAGGCCGAGCGCAAAGAAATTTATCGGCTGGTGCGGGCGCGGCGTCTCGAGACGGCCGTGGCGACGAAGATGGTGCGCGATATCGATCTGCTTGAAGCGAGGTATGGATAGCAACCGTTCGCGCCAATGTCAGGGCTTGGCGGTCAACGCGCGTGGCTCGCCTCCCAATCCTCCAGCACCAGTGCTGCGCCCTTTGCTCCCACCATCATCGCTGCTGCATTTGTATTACCGGAGATGATATTCGGGAAGATCGAGCAGTCGATCACCCGCAGGCCCTCGATACCATGGACCTTGAGGCGCGGATCAACGACCGATTGTGCCGGATCGGGTCCCATACGACAGGTCGAAACCGGATGATAGACTGTGCCGCTGCGCTTGCGGAAATCGGCAATCAGTTCGTCGTCGCTCCGGCAGGCCGGTCCGGGCAGCAATTCCTCGACGATCAGCTTCGACATGGTCGGCGTTGCGGCCACCTTGCGCAGGAATTTGACTGCGTCCAGCATTTCGGCGACATCGTGATCGGTCGAGAACGCGTTCGGAACGATCTGCGGCTGCTCCATCGGATCGGCGGAGCGAATATGGATCGATCCCGTGCTTGTCGGCCGGCAATTCGACAGCCCGATTGAAAAGCCCGGCCAGGGATCGGGCGTCAGGATTGGCCGTTCACCGGTCTTTGGCACAATGGTCGAGAAGGCCTGGAAATAAAGCTGCATGTTGGCGCGCGGGCGTGACGGATCGGTGCGGAAGAAGCCGCCGCCCTGGTTCATGCTGATCGACAATGGGCCGGTTCGCAGAAGCAGATATTCGATCCCGGCGATTGCCTTGCCCCACCAGGGCCGCAGCACCTGGTTGAGCGAGGGAATATTGGCGCGGTAGGTATAGTTTATGCCGAGATGGTCCTGCAGGTTTTCTCCCACCTGGCGATTGGCGTGAACGACGCCGATGCCGAGCCGCGAAAGCCGCGCAGGATCGCCAATGCCCGAAATTTCAAGCAGTTGTGGCGTGTTCACCGACCCTCCTGAGAGGATTACCTCGCGATCCGCCTTAACCGTCTCGCTACCGCCATCACGGGTGAATTCGACGCCTGTGGCGCGTTTGCCATCGAAGAGGATGCGGGTCACCATGGCGCCGGTCAGAACCGTCACGTTGGAGCGTTTCATTGCCGGGCGCAGGAAGGCTCGCGCTGCCGACATGCGCCGCCCGCCCTTCGTCGTCAGCTGAAACGCGCCGACACCCTCCTGGGTCACGCCATTGAAATCGGGATTAAAGGCAAGGCCCGCCTCCTGGGCGGCGATGATCAGCTTGTTGGCAAGTGGATGAAATTGTTTCGAGCAGTCGCTGACGTGCAGCGGACCGCCGCGACCAAGACTATCCGGGGGCCCGTCATGATCCTCCAGTGCCTGAAAGACGGGCCACAGGTCCGATGCACTCCAGCCCGGATTACCCCGATCACGCCATTCGTCGAAATCCTCGCGGGCGCCACGCACGTAGACCATGGCGTTGATCGAACTCGAGCCACCGAGCACCTTGCCGCGCGGCCAGTAATCGGCATTGCCGGCAAGGCCCGGGTCGGGTTCCGCGCGGTACATCCAGTTGACGGATTTGTCGTAGAACGTCTTGCCATAGCCCAGCGGCATAGCCACGAAAAATCGCCGGTCCGATCCTCCGGCCTCGAGCACGAGAACGGAGTAGCGCCCATTTTCCGAGAGGCGATTGGCAACCACTGAACCGGCAGATCCGGAGCCGACGATGATGAAGTCAAAGGAACGCATGAATGCCTTGCCCGAATGCGAAAACGTATTCGGGAAAGATACCCGGCTTCGATCCCCTAAACCCAAACGGCTTTCCGTCACGGCCTATGGAAAATGCGACAGGATACGCGATTAGCTGCCGCTAACGGCGGCGTTGAAGTTCTCGAAGAATTGCGTGGCGAGCTTTTTCGAGGTTGATGATATGAGGCGGCTGCCGAGCTGGGCGATCTTGCCGCCGACATCGGCATTGACGACATAGGCAAGCACCGTCTCCCCTCCCTCATCAGTAAGGGTGACGTCCGCTCCGCCTTTCGCGAAGCCGGCGATGCCGCCAGTGCCTTCGCCGGAGATCGTATAGGATTGGGGCGGATTGAGATTGGAGAGTTCGACCCTGCCTTTGAAGCGCGCCTTGACCGGCCCCATCTTGACGCCGACAACAGCTGCAAGCTCCGTATCCGAGATCTTTTCAAGGCTTTCGCATCCCGGAATACAGGCCTTTAGGATCTCCGGGTCGTTCAGCGCTTTCCATACGGCGTCGCGCGACGCGACGATTCGTTCCTCTCCAGTCAAATCCATGGTCGGGTTCCTCCTGTGGCGAAGGCTAGAATGTTTCTCGGTGAAAATGAAGCGTCAGGTGCCGCAGTTTTCCCGCAATTGCGCGGACAATCTCCCGGCAGAAGAGAAAGCGCGAGATTCTCCCTTCGATGAATTGAATTCAAAGCGTTACAGTGGCAGTTTGCCGACGGCAAAAAAGCACTATTGCAGGAGACAGAAATGGCGTCAGATCAAGCGAGCGATGTCAAGCGTTCGGTGAAGGCTCTCAAGGATCACTGGAAAAAGGCGGCGCCAAAAAATATGCGCGCCGCCTTTGCCAAGGATCCCAAGCGCTTTTCCCGCTATTCACTCGCGCTGGACGATCTTTTGCTCGATTGGTCGAAATGCCTGGTCAACGACGAAACGCTCGCCCTGCTCGCCGATGTCGCCAAGGCGGCGAAAGTCGAAGAGCGTCGGGACGCGATGTTTGCCGGCAAACCAATTAACAATACTGAAGGCCGTGCCGTGCTGCATACCGCGCTGCGCAATCGTTCGGGCAAGCCCATCAAGGTCGATGGTCAGGATGTCATGCCTGGCGTCAACGAGGTTCTCGATCGCATGGCGGCCTTTGCCAATGGCTTGCGGTCCGGTGCGATAAAGGGCTCTAACGGCAAGCCGATCACCGACATCGTCAATATAGGCATCGGCGGGTCGGATCTCGGCCCCGCCATGGCGACGCTGGCGCTCTCGCCCTATCATGATGGTCCACGCGCACATTTCGTTTCCAATGTCGATGGTGCCCATATTGCCGATACGCTCGCCAAGCTTGATCCGGCAACGACGTTGATCATCATCGCATCGAAAACCTTCACCACCATCGAAACCATGACCAATGCCAGGGCGGCGCGCAAATGGATCGCCGACGCGCTAGGCGAAAAGGCCGTCGGGCAGCATTTTGCCGCGGTATCTACGGCACTCGACAAGGTCGATGCCTTCGGCATTCCAGCTGATCGCATCTTCGGATTCTGGGATTGGGTTGGCGGTCGCTATTCCATCTGGTCGGCGATCGGCCTGCCGCTGATGATCGCCATCGGGCCGGATGATTTCGGCCGTTTCCTCGATGGCGCCCATGCAATGGATGAACATTTTCGCAAGGCGCCCTTGAACAAGAACCTGCCGATTATGCTGGGCCTTATCGGCTACTGGCATCGTGCAATTTCCGGTTACACCAGCCGTGCGGTGATTCCATACGACCAGCGCCTCGCGCGCCTTCCGGCCTATTTGCAGCAGCTTGACATGGAGTCGAATGGCAAGGGGGTCACGGTTGACGGCAAGCCCGTCGCCGGCCCGACGGGGCCAGTCGTCTGGGGCGAGCCCGGCACCAACGGTCAGCATGCCTTCTTCCAGCTTTTGCACCAGGGGACCGACACGATCCCGGTCGAATTCATCGTGGCAGCCAAGGGGCACGAACCTCACCTCGATAACCAGCACGAGATGCTGCTGGCGAACTGCCTTGCCCAGTCCGAAGCTCTGATGAAGGGCCGTACACTCGAAGAGGCGGCCGCACAGCTTGCTGCAAAGAATATGTCGAAATCCGAGGTCACGCGCCTGGCGCCGCACCGGGTGTTCACTGGCAACCGGCCTTCGATTACCATTGTGCACGACAAGCTCGATCCCTATACGCTCGGCCGTCTGATTGCGCTCTATGAACACCGCGTTTTCGTCGAGGCACAGGTCTTCGGCATCAATGCCTTCGATCAGTGGGGGGTCGAACTCGGCAAGGAACTTGCGACGGAATTGCTGCCCGTGGTGTCGGGGGAGGAAACGGCAAATGACAAGGACGCTTCCACGCAAGGTCTTGTCGCGCACCTGCGCAAGCGGCGGGGCAAATAAGCCTAGAGACTACAATTCATACGAGAAATAATCGGGAAGAGCAGAATGAAAACGGAAATGATCACGCTGGCCGGCGACGTGCCGGGCAACAGCATCGAGTTGCGCGTCCTACGCTTTGAGGGCAAGGACGAAAAAGCCGTCACCGCCTACCTCCAGTCGTCATTGCACGGCTCAGAGCTCCCAGGCCAGGCCGCCTTGCATTTTCTCATTCCGATGCTCGAGAAAGCTGAACGGGAAGGGCGCGTTGCCGGCAATATTACGGTCGTTCCCCAAGCCAATCCGGTCGGCTCGGCCCAATGGCTGGCGCACCAGCATCTTGGCCGCTTTGAATACTTTTCGAGTGTGAACTTCAACCGTTCGTTTCCCTTGCTCGAAAGCTTCGACACGTCGGGCCTTCCTGAAGTTGAGGCGCCAAAATCGCTTGTGGAGCGGTTGAAGGCGCAGCTTCTGCGCCTCGCCCTGCCGCATGAAATCGTCCTCGATCTGCACTGCGACGACGAAAGCAAAAGTTACCTCTATATCCATCAGGCGTTCCTTCCGGAGATGTACGACCTTGCCTCAGCGCTTGGATCGACGGCCATCCTTTCCTGGGAGAACACGGCCGACGCTGCCTTTGAGGAAGCTTGCGCCCATCCTGTCATTCAGTTGGCGGAAGCCGAGCGCAATGTAAATCGCCGGGCAGTGACGACCGTTGAGTTTCGGGGTCTTGCCGATGTCGGCGTTGAAACTGGCAGGTCGGATGCAGAGGGTCTCTACCGCTTCCTCGTGCATCGCGGCGTCGTCATTGATGCGACCGTCAAGCTCAACGTCGATTTCAACGGTCCTGTGACGCCGCTCGAAAACGTCGAAATGATCCGGGCGCCACAGGGCGGCATGATCCTTTTCCATGTCGATATCGGCGCCGAGGTGGAACAGGGGCAAGAGCTTGTGACGGTCGTCACTGTTCCTGGCGATCCGCGCGGCGACATCACCCTGACCGCTCCGCAGGCGGGACGCATTCTCACGCGCCGCAGCCACCGCTATACCCGCCGCGGCGACGACCTCATGAAACTGCTGGGCTCCAAACGCTCCGAAACGGCGCGTCCCGGCTCTCTGGAGGCATGATGCCCACGGCCCGCTCATCGCAGATTCGTGGCATTCTGTTCGACAAGGATGGCACGCTCGTCGATTTCAACCGCACCTGGTTTGGCATCACCATGGAAATTGCCCGCCAGGCGGCTGAAGGCGACGAGGCAAAGGCGCGTAACCTTGTTGAGGCGGGCGGATACGATTGGGAGATGGAAAAATTCCGCGGCGGCTCGGTTGTGGCGGCCGGAACCATCCATGACATTGTCGACCTTTGGCATCCCGAATTGACGCTGGAGGAGAAGCGAGAGCGCATACGCGCCTATGACGATTACGCCGTGACCGAAGGGTCCCGCCGTGCCGTCGGCATCGATGGCCTGCGCGAAACGCTGGATGCGCTGGCAACGCAAGGTTACGTGCTTGGCATCGCCACCAACGACTCCGAGGCGGGGGCACGGGCGACCGCCGAGGCGTTGGGCCTGACCGCGTTGTTCACCGTCATCATCGGTTACGATTCGGTGGTACGCGCCAAGCCCCACGCTGACCAGTTGCAGCTTTTTGCCGAGCGAACCGGCATCGCACCCGCTGCCATCGCCATGGTCGGTGACAATGCGCACGATCTCGAGATGGCCCACGCAGCGGGTGCGGGCCTCGCCATCGGGGTGCTCTCAGGCAATAGCACGCTCGACGATCTCGGTCCGCTGAGCGACGCCATTTTCGGCTCCATTGCCGAACTCCCGGCGTTTCTCGTCCACCGCGCCGAAACTTATTCGGACTGAGAGATTTCGCTCATCAATCCTGACCTTGACGGCTACAATGATGACAATGATTTGGATGCCGTGGACCGGTCGCAGTGCTATGAATTCGCATTGCCATCAATTGTAAGCGAGGGCCGCATGGACAGTCAGGGTTTTGCCGTTGGTATAGCCGATGTGGAGGCAGCCGCTGGTCGGCTTCGGGGTCAGCTTGCGTCAACGCGCCTGGTCGAATCGGAAGCCCTGAACGCCAAATACAGGGCGCGGGTCCTCTTCAAGCCGGAATGCCTGCAGCGCACAGGGTCATTCAAGTTCCGCGGCGCCTATAATCGCATCAGCCAGTTCACCGAAGCGGATCGCGGACGGGGCATCATCGCCTATTCATCCGGCAACCATGCGCAAGGTGTTGCAAGTTCCGCGCGGCTCTTCGGCATCGACGCGGTCATCATCATGCCAAGCGACGCACCGCAGACCAAGATCGCCAATACGCGGTCCTATGGTGCGGAAGTGGTTCTCTACGACCGCTACAACCAGAGCCGCGAAGAGGTTGCCACGCCGTTTATCGAAGACCGGGGCATGATCCTTGTGCCACCTTACGATGATCCCTCGATCATGGCGGGGCAGGGTACGATTGGCCTCGAACTTGTGTCCGAGGCGAAGGAGCGTGGGCTCGAGATCGATGATCTTTTCGTGCCGACCGGCGGCGGCGGACTTATCAGCGGCATCTCCGTTGCGGTAAAGGCGGGTTCACCCGGGACACGCATCTGGGGCGCGGAGCCGGAGAATTTCGATGATCTGCGCCGATCGCTCATTGCCGGCGAACGGGTGGCCAACGAGGCGGGGCATCGTTCGATCTGCGACGCCATCCTGACGCCGCAGCCGGGCGAGCTCACCTTTCCCATCAACAAACACAATCTCGCGGGAGCCATCGCCGTGCCGGACAGCGCCGTGCGAACGGCCATGCGCGATGCAGCCAATTATCTGAAGCTCATCGTCGAACCCGGCGGCTGCGTCGCGTTCGCAGCGCTCGCGAGCGGCGAGGTCGACATAGAGGGGAAGACGGTCGTCGTCGTGCTTTCTGGGGGCAATGTCGATCTTGACATCTATAGCGGTCTGATCGCCGCGGCCTGACCCTGGTGCAAAAGACCGTGGCGTAGACCGGTTGTTACTTGATCGTCACAAGAGGGCGCTAGGCTTCGGTTCCATCCCCAAGCCATATAGCCAGAGGTGAGCGCCATGAACGACCAGTCTCAACCGTTTCGCACCAGTCAGCTTGAGGATAATGCCGGCCCGGGTCACAACCCGACCGACAATCCGACCATGGGCGAGATCATCGCCGCGCGTTTCTCGCGGCGCGGCTTTTTGAAGGGATCGCTCGCCGTCTCGGCGATCGCCGCAACCGTCAGCCCGATGGCGCTGATGCTAGCGGACGACGCTCGCGCCGAGGCGAAATCGGCGTTCGTCTTCGAGGAAGTCGAGGTCGGTATCGACCAGCATCACCACGTTGCCCCTGGCTACGATGCGGATGTGCTGCTGCGTTGGGGCGATGGCCTGTTTGCGGATTCCCCGGAATTCGATCCCGCGAACCAGAGCCCCGAAGCCCAGGCGAAGCAATTCGGCTACAATAACGATTATGTCGGTTACATACCGATAGACGGCTCTTCGGAGCACGGCCTGCTCGTGGTCAACCATGAATATACCAACGAGCACCTGATGTTTCCAGGTATCGTAAAGGTCGTCGAGGGCAAGATCGAAGTTGCGCCAGCCGACCAGAAGCGTGTCGATATCGAGATGGCGGCGCATGGCGGCTCCGTCGTGGAAATCAGGAAGGTTGACGGCAAGTGGCAGGTGGTGAAGGACGGCAAGCTCAACCGGCGCATCACCGCGAACACTGAAATGCAGCTTTCGGGTCCCGCAGCCGGGCATGACCGCGTCAAGACCAATGCCGACCCGTCGGGAACGAAGGTGTTCGGCATGGTCAACAATTGCTCGGGTGGGGTTACGCCTTGGGGGACCTATGTCTCCGGCGAAGAGAATATCCATGGCTATTTTCTCGGCACGCTGCCCGAAGGCAGCAAGGAGGCCGGCAATTACAAGCGCATGGGCATTCCTGAGGGTGCCTATGACTGGGGCAAGTTCCATGACCGCTTCGATCTCTCCAAGGACCCAAACGAGGCCAACCGCTTTGGCTGGGTAGTGGAAATCGACGTGAACGATCCCAATTCCATTCCCAAGAAGCGAACGGCGCTCGGAAGGTTCAAGCATGAGGGCGCCGATTCGATCGTCGCCAACGACGGGCGGGTCGTCTTCTATCTCGGCGATGATGAGCGCTTCGATTATGTCTACAAGTTCGTGACCAAGGACAAGTTCAATCCAGATGATCGCGCCGCCAATCTCGATCTTCTCGACGAAGGCACGCTCTACGTCGCCAAGTTTGGCACGGAAGGAACCGTCGCCTGGCTACCGATCGTCTTTGGCGAAGGGCCGCTGACCGAAGCCAATGGTTTTCACAGCCAGGCCGACGTTTTGATCGAAACCCGGCGTGCCGGCGACCTGCTTGGAGCCACAAAGATGGACCGCCCCGAAGACATCGGCCCGAACGGCGTCAACGGCAAGGTCTATGTCATGCTGACCAACAACACCAAGCGCAAGGATGACCAGGTCGACGCCGCCAATCCGCGGGCCAAGAACGCCTTTGGCCATATCATCGAGATTGCCGAGGATGATGGCAATTTTTCCGCCACCAAGGGCAAATGGGAAATCCTTTTGAAATGCGGCGACCCGTCCGTGGCCGATGTGGGCGCCTCGTTCTCGACCGATACGACCAAGAATGGTTGGTTCGGCATGCCCGACAATTGCGCGGTCGACGCGGATGGCCGGCTGTGGGTGTCGACGGACGGCAACTCGCCGAAGGAGACCGGGCGCACCGACGGCCTCTGGGCCGTTGACACGGAAGGTGGCGCGCGCGCCACGTCGAAACTGTTCTTCCGCGTTCCTGTCGGCGCTGAAATGTGCGGCCCGCTGATGCTGCCCGACATGGCGACAATGATGGTCGCCGTCCAGCACCCGGGCGATGGCGGCGAGGATTGGAAAGAATTTGGCCGGCCCTCCTACTATGAGGATCTGTCGACGCGCTGGCCCGATTTCAAGGATGACATGCCAGTGCGTCCGGCGGTCGTCGCCATCACCAAAAAGGGCGGCGGCAAGATCGGCGTCTGAGAGGCCGCCACGTCGAATGAAAAAACCCGGCTTCAAGTCGTCTGAAGCCGGGTTTTTGGTTAGTGGATCGCTGCTCGCCGGAGCGGGGAGCCTTTGTTATTGCGAAGCTAGTTCCGCCGTTTTAGGTCGTCCGAGGCTTTGCAGCTGGATGTCGGTGAGCGCAACCTTCCCAGCCTCTTTCGGGAAGGTGAGCTTCAATTCCTTCAGGCTCTTAACATCGATGCCTTCGACATTGTCGAGCGGGATCGCCACCATGTTCATGAGGACACGCAGTTCGCCATTATTGAAGGCCATGTCGCGTGGGTCATCGACCATCGGCACCTTGCCGTCGCGCGGGCGCACGCCGTTGTAGAGCGCGTCGCTATAATGGCTGGCGGTGAGCGTGGCGCTCTTGCCGGCGCTATCGGTCAGCGTGACCAGCACTTCCTGGCTGAACGGACGGACGACCGCGATGCGGAATGTCAAACTGTCAAAGGCCACGCCCGACATGCCCTTCAGATCCGCGGTCACGCTGGCGTTGGCTTTGGTCCAGATCAACTCCGCATGGTCGGCGATGGAGAGCAGGCCCTTGCCGCCAGTTCGGTAGCCGGTGTATTCGAAATCCGGCAGTCTATCCGGCGAACATGAACCGGCAGTCTCGCTATACCCGTACGGCATATCGCAACGCGCCACCGCGTCGAAGCCGGCAGTCTGGAACGAGCCGCCGAGAAGATTAGTCGAAAGGCTGTCGCTCGCCGCGAAGGTCTGGATGAGGCTGCGGCGGCCGCTGTCATTCTGAATGGAGAGCGACACGCGTTCATCGCATCCCTCGGTTTTTGTCGGGCATGCCGCGGCTGGGAGTGCTGCCTGTCCGTTCCAATAGGAGGCAAACTTCTGCTCGCCGCCGACCTGGTAGCGCATGAAGGAGTTGATCAAAAACAAACCGCCACGGCGCTGGTCGTCCGCGGTAAGCCGGGGCGTATCAACCCGGTCCGCGCTGCAATACGCGTCGGGGCTGAAGTTTTCTACCTCGCGGTAGTCGTCGGCAACCCAGATCTCGTTGTAATAGTTGTGGTTGGCGCTTCTGACGAGGATTTGGTAGCGCGGCGCGGTGTCGTATTCATTTGCGAAACGGTCGTGATCGAAGGTTCGGGCGCCTTCGAGATTGACCATGTCGCCATTACAGGTCGGCAGCAAAGTCGCGAGGGGCACATTGGTGATGCCAAGATTGCCATCGAAGTCCGTCGGAGCTAGCAGGAATGCGCCGCGGAAAATGTAGGGCGGCGTCGTCTCACTGCCTGCTGGAGCGAAGATTCTGTATTTGACCATCGCGGCCCGAAATGACGGGGCGGACTCAGGCGTGTAGCCGAGGGTCGTAACTGCGAACTCTTCCAGCTGCGCAGCGGTGAGCGTTTTCGGCAGCATTCTTGCAAGAATATCTTCGGGAATCCCCTTCATCCGCGCGACGTCCGAGTACTTAAGCGGAGCCGGAACGCCCGATATAAGGTCAGGGTACGACTTGAATTCAAGAGCGCGCGCCTTGACTGCCGCCAGGAGGTTTTCGGCTGAAACGTTTCTGCGCGTCATATTGAATTTCAACGCACTGGCAATACCCTGGCCGCCGCGCGAGTGGCCCATGATGCCAACACGTTTGAAGTCGAATTTGCCCTTGAGCGGGTCGAGGAGCCCGGTCTTGCCGTCATTCTCTATTTGCCCATTCAGGTCGATCTGGCGCAGCCGGTCGAGCGTGCCAAGGACCAGTTGACCGCGTGCCTGGCCGCTCGCATCGCCCCCCGGAGAGCCGTTGACCATGTTGGCGTCGATCGACAACACGATGTAGCCATGCGTTGCGAGGTCGGCTGCGAGGTAGTCGTAGCCTTGATAGTTCGGTTCAATCCAGGAATGCTGGCCATGCATCATGACGACCACCGGATAGCGCGCCTTAGCCGGCGAATCTTTCTTCGAGATCGGATAGCGGACCCACCCTTTAATATCCAGGAGCGCGAGTTTGTCGTCGCTGAAACTGGAAACATCACCGCCGGTCGAGGCGAGCAGCTTTCCCAGATCGTATTCGAGCGCGTCCGATGCGTCGAATTCAGCGCCGCCCATATCGGGCGCGGTCTCCACGAAACGACCGAGGCGCAGAACGCTCGACGCCAGCGTGGTGGTCGGCAGGGAAGCGGGCTCGGTGACAGGAACGGTCGGGACCGCCGGGATCTGGCGCGTCGGCGCCGGCGGCGCACCTGGTGGCGTCACATGATTGAATATGCTAAGCGGGTCGGCTGGTTTCGCCAGACCATCGCCCGGCTCCGGAGTAACGGCTGTTCCTGCCACTGCTGTAACCGTGCCGGTAACTGGTTCTGTTGGCAAAACCCACTCTTCGGGGGGCTTGTCCGGGGACAATACGGTGTCTTTATTTGTGGTGACGGTCGTCTCGTTCGACAAAGGTTTTCCTTGATCAGCGGGGGTGTTCGTTGCTGATGCCGATTGGGAGAATGTCGACTCTGGTGGCAGCTGGAGGTCACCATTGCCGTTGTTGCAGCCCGCTAAAGCAGCAAGAAGCACGCCGAATGTGCATGCTTGGCGTGCCATAGATTTTAAAAATGGGATCATACTTTGAATACTCCTGGTACGGCGATTGGAAGCCAATGCGGCCGATCGCTTTGAAAATTCATAAAAAATCAATATTTCCGGCACGACGGCCTCGAACGAATCTAGGAGCCGGCTCACAAGCCTACACAAAAAGTAACGCAAGTTCCGTGCCAACTCGCATAGTAAGCGCAAGGAGATGAGCGGGCCGAGAGATTGCGGTTATGCTGGCCCGTCCGGCCAGTCGAAGGCCGGCTCGCTTAACCTCCGGGCATGGTCGCGCACGTCTGCCGGCCAGCCCTCGGTCAGTTCGGTGAAGCGCTGGTAGTTACCGGCATAGAGCGCCCGGGCGACCTCCTCATAATGCGGAAGGTCACCGGCCATCGCCAGCATGAAGCGGTCGGCCGCCTCCTGTGCCTGCCGCTTGCGCTCGCGCCCCGCCGTGGCACTCCGCGCGGCATCGACGAGCTTGCGCAGCGTAACGGATGCGCCACCCGGTTGGCGGGCGAGCCATTCCCATTGCCGCGGCAACAGCGTTACTTCACGGGCTGTGACGCCAAGCTTCGGCCGCCCCGGCCGGCGCTGTGCGGCTGGGACGAGCCGCGCGGCGATGTCCGCCTCCGTGCCCGACAGGTCGAAATCTACCTGCCTCCCGCTCGCGTCCTCGAAAATGAGGATCGTGCCGTCAGCGCCGCCCCGTTTTTTAACGTTCAGCGCCACTTCGGCGGGGGTGCCGCTCGCAATTTTCTGAGTGCCTTCGAAGGCCGTCACTGTCTGTGTTTCATCTTCCATGTCGATTTCCTTGTGTTATGACGGCTTTTACCCGGGTAAAATACCTCGGTCAATATACCCGGGTAAAATTATCCGCAGCGATCCTTGGCGCCATGCGCTCGCGCCCTTCCAAATCTGCCGGAAATGCTCTATGTGGCGCTCATGACCACACCACTCGACCACATCCGCAATTTCTCCATCGTCGCGCATATCGACCATGGCAAATCCACCCTCGCCGACCGCCTGATCCAATCGACCGGGGGGCTCGACCTGCGCGACATGAAGGAGCAGGTGCTCGACTCGATGGATATCGAGCGCGAACGCGGCATTACCATCAAGGCGCAGACTGTCCGCCTCAACTACAAGGCGAAGAACGGCGAGGACTATGTCCTCAACCTCATCGACACGCCCGGCCACGTCGATTTCGCCTATGAGGTGTCGCGCTCGCTCTCGGCCTGCGAAGGCTCGCTGCTCGTCGTCGACGCCAGCCAGGGCGTCGAGGCGCAGACGCTCGCCAATGTCTACCAGGCCATCGACAACAACCACGAGATCGTCGTGGTCCTCAACAAGGTCGACCTTCCTGCCGCCGAGCCGGAGCGCATCCGCGAGCAGGTCGAGGAGGTCATCGGCATCGATGCGAGCCAGGCGGTGCTGATCTCCGCCAAGACCGGCCTCGGAATTCCCGATGTGCTTGAAGCCATCGTCAACCAGCTGCCGCCGCCACGTGAGGGCGACCGCAACAAGCCGCTGAAGGCGATGCTGGTCGACAGCTGGTACGACGCCTATCTCGGCGTCATCGTGCTCGTGCGCATCATCGACGGCGTGCTCAAGAAGGGCCAGACCATCCGCATGATGGGCACCGACGCCAAGTACCCGGTGGAGCGCACCGGCGTCTTCACGCCGAAGATGCTGGCTGTCGATGAACTGGGCCCGGGCGAATTCGGCTTTATCACCGCCTCGATCAAGGAAGTCGCCGACACCCGCGTCGGCGATACCATCACCGAGGACAAGCGCCCGACCGCCGAGATCCTGCCGGGCTTCAAGCCCGCGCAGCCGGTCGTTTTCTGCGGTCTCTTCCCGGTCGATGCGGCGGATTTTGAGGACTTGCGCGCTGCCATGGGCAAGCTACGCCTCAACGACGCCTCGTTCTCCTTCGAAATGGAAAGCTCGGCGGCGCTCGGCTTCGGCTTCCGCTGCGGCTTTCTCGGGCTTCTGCATCTTGAGATCATCCAGGAGCGGCTCGAGCGCGAGTTCAATCTTGACCTCATCGCCACGGCGCCGAGCGTCGTCTACAAGCTCAACATGACCGACGGCACGCAGCGCGAATTGCACAATCCCGCCGACATGCCGGAAGTGATTAAGATCGCCTCCATCGAGGAGCCGTGGATCCGCGCGACGATCCTGACGCCCGATGACTATCTCGGCGCGATCCTCAAGCTCTGCCAGGACCGGCGCGGCATCCAGATCGATCTCAACTATGTCGGCAAGCGCGCCATGGTTACCTATGACCTGCCGCTCAATGAAGTGGTGTTCGATTTCTACGACCGGTTGAAATCGATCTCCAAGGGCTATGCCTCGTTCGATTACCACCTCTCCGACTATCGCGAGGGCAACCTCGTCAAGATGTCGGTGCTGGTCAATGGCGAGCCTGTCGACGCATTGTCGATGATGGTGCACCGCGGCGCTGCCGAAAAGCGCGGCCGCGACCTTTGCGAGAAGCTGAAGGACCTCATCCCCAAGCACATGTTCAAGATCCCGATCCAGGCGGCGATCGGCGGCACGGTTATCGCCCGCGAGACCATATCGGCGCTACGCAAGGACGTGACGGCCAAGTGCTATGGCGGCGACGTGACGCGCAAGCGCAAGCTTCTGGAAAAGCAGAAGGAAGGCAAGAAGCGCATGCGCCAGTTCGGCAAGGTTGAGATTCCGCAGGAAGCCTTCATCCAGGCGCTGAAGATGAGCGATAGTTGAGGGCTGCGGCTCTCAACTCCCCCTCTCTATGTCCACGATGCGCCCAGCCACTCTCTCGCTTCTTGCCCTGATCCTGTGCAGCGCGGCGCTCGCCGGTTGCAGCACAATCCAGCCGCGCGCCCCGCGCCCAGCCACAACAATCGCACAGGGCGACGACCAGCCCGAACCACCGACGCCTGGCATCAAGCCGCTGACGGTAGAACAGGAAGAGCAGTTCGGGGCCAACTAAGCGAGTCCTCAGGCAGTTCTCTTGTATCACATACCACCCATGCAGATATTGCACTGCACAATAATGACCCCTGCGCTTACCCCTATGGCTATTGAAACTGAGCCATAAGGGAACCGGCCATGAGCTTTCTGATTGATTTTGCCATCCGCAGCCGCCGCGCCAATGACAGAGCCTATCGCGAGGCCTATGCCATGCTGCAGGGCATGAGCGCTGCCGACCGCGCCGATATCGGCATCAAGCAGGCGGATTTCGCCCGCATCGCGCGCGAGATGTCGCGCCGCTGATTTTTGCGCCCCAGCCGGGTCCCTGATGCAAGACAGGCTTGGGAGGATGCTGCCCGCGTCAATGGGTCCCGGCATGAGGCGCGCGGCGTCAAGGACGCCTTGTAAACTCCATCATCCAGTTGGTCTCCCAGGTCTCGCCGCCATCCTTGGAAAAGGCCTGCGCCCATAGCGGCTTTTCGGGCGAGGGGGTCCACAGGAAGCGCACACGCACCGGCATTGCATCATCCGTGTCGTCGCCATAGAAGACACCCTTGCCCCCGTCGAAATGGCCAATGACCGGCGGAAACATGACGTTCGCGCGACTATCTGCCCAATGCAGCGACCACGACCCGTCGCGCGGGTTGAAGAGGCGCACCGTTAGGCCGGCAAAGCCCTTGGCTGGAATATCCATCTCGTCGATATTCCCGGTATCATTCAGGATCTTGCGCACGCTCGATGACGCCACAAATTCGTCCCACTCATCCGAGCCCTTAAAACGTTGCTTGAGGCGCTGATTGCGTATGGTCCAATCGCCGATGAGGAAATCGAAATCCGCGGCGCTGCCAATCGTGTCCACCTTGGTATCCATCATTGCTTCTCCCGCCGCTGGGCTCGTTTTCAGGGAACAATATAACGCAGGTCTCCTGACAACCTTCTGTCAGGAGCTGGCAGGAGACCACTGCATGTTCGACAATCCTCTCCGCCTTCGTCCCGGGCTCGACCCGAGGATGACGGAAAGAAAACTGAGAGGGCGACGAAAGAGGCGGGATTGGCCGCGGGAGGCGTCGGAAGTATGAAGGAGTGATCGCATCCCTCGCATCCACGCACCTCTCTTCCAATAGGTCCGGAAAGTGATATCTAAAGGGCATGAGCTCAAAACCGCGCATCACCATTCACTATTGCACCCAGTGCAGCTGGCTCCTCCGCTCCGCCTGGATGGCGCAAGAACTCCTGTCAACATTTGGCGCCGATCTGGGTGAGGTAGCGCTCGTTCCTGGTACGGGCGGGATTTTCGAAATCCATGTCAATGGTGACCTGATCTGGGAGCGCAAGCGCGACGGCGGCTTTCCGGAGGCAAAAATCCTGAAGCAGCGTGTGCGCAATATCGTCTGGCCCGAGCGCGACCTTGGCCATTCGGATGGGCATAGGCGAGCCCCAGCCAGCGACGAGCAGCGCGAGGAGCTTAATGGCGGGGCAGATAATGAGTAAGCCGGAACTTACAGCGACGCGGCTCGACGATGCGGCCCGCGCCGGCTGGCTCTATTATGTTGCCGGCAATACGCAGGATGAGATTGCCGCTAAGCTCGGCATTTCGCGCCAGTCGGCGCAGCGCATGGTTTCGCTCGCCATCTCGGAAGGGCTGGTGAAGGTAAGGCTCGACCATCCGATCGCCCGCTGCCTCGACTTGGCCGCGCAGTTGCGCGACCGCTTCGGGCTGAAGATGACCGAGGTGGTGCCGACCGATCCCGGCTCGAGCTCGACGACCCTCGGTGTCGCCGATGCCGCGGCGGCGGAAATGACGCGCTGGCTAAGGACGGAAGCCCCGATCGTGCTCGGCATCGGCACCGGCCGCACGCTCAAGGCGGCAATCGAGCAGCTTTCGCCGATCGAATGCCCGCAACACAAGGTGGTGTCATTGACCGGCAATATTTCGCCGGACGGATCGGCGGCTTATTACAACGTTATTTTCAACATCGCCGACAAGATCAAGGCGCGCTCCTTCCCGATGCCGCTACCGGTCATTGCTTCTTCGCCGGAGGAGCGTGAACTCCTGCATGCGCAGGCAATGATACGTCCGGTACTTGAACTTGCCGCCACGGCCAATGTTGCCTTCCTCGGTATCGGCGATCTCGGCGATGAGGCCCCGCTTTTCGTCGACGGCTTTATTTCGCGCACTGAACTTGATGAGTTGCGCCGGGCTGGGGCGGTGTGCGAGATCATCGGCCGCGCATTCGATCGCAACGGCATCCCCATTGCCGGGCTTACAAATGCCCGCGTCGCCAGCGCGCCCATACCCTCCTGCGAGACCGCAATGGTCATTGCAACAGCTATGGGCTCACGCAAGATGCAGGGAATTGCAGCTGCCATAAAAGGCAAACTTATCAATGGCTTGATTACCGACGAGCAGACGGCAGAAATGCTTCTCGCCAGCAAGTAAACACCTGCGGGTTGTACGGAATGCTGCAATGCAGCGACGAATTGCGCTTGACTTGCTTCGCGGTTGTGTGAGTATTTGCCCAAGAAGCTAGCAATTGCTCAAAACATTCGGGAGGAATGAAATGTTAACGAGAACGCTACTGCTCGGGGCCGCGTCGGTGCTCGCCATGGCGAGTTTCGCCCATGCGGAAACCACGCTGACCATCGCTACCGTCAACAATGGCGACATGGTCCGAATGCAAAAATTGACCGACGACTTTTCCAAGAAGAATCCCGACATCAAGCTCGAGTGGGTGACGCTCGAGGAAAACGTGCTGCGTCAGCGCGTGACGACCGACATCGCCACCAAGGGTGGCCAGTACGACATCTTGACGATTGGTACCTATGAAGTGCCGATCTGGGCCAAGCAGAAATGGCTGCTGCCGCTTGATGGTCTTGGCAAGGATTACGACGCGGACGACCTGTTGCCGGCCATCAAGGACGCCGTCTCCGTCGACGGCAAGCTCTACGCATCGCCGTTCTATGGCGAGAGCGCCATGGTCATGTACCGCACGGACCTTGCAGAAAAGGCCGGCGTGAAGATACCCGAAAAGCCAACCTGGGAACAGATCGCTGAAGCCGCGAAGAAGATGACGGACAAGTCGACCGAGACCTATGGCATCTGCCTGCGCGGCAAGGCCGGCTGGGGTGAAAACATGGCGCTTCTGACCGCCATGGCCAATTCCTACGGCGCACGCTGGTTTGACGAGAAGTGGCAACCCCAGTTCGACCAGCCGGAATGGAAGAAGGCGCTTACCTTCTACGTCGATCTGATGAAGGAAGCCGGCCCTCCCGGAGCATCCTCGAACGGCTTCAATGAAAACCTCGCGCTGTTCCAGACCGGCAAGTGCGGTATCTGGATCGATGCGACGGTCGCTGCATCCTTTGTGACCAACCCGAAGGACTCCAAGGTTGCCGATAAGGTGGGCTACGCGCTCTTCCCCACCGGTGATGCCGGCGCCGACAATCACGGCAATTGGCTCTGGGCCTGGAACCTTGGTATCCCCGCAGGCACTCAGAAGGCGGAAGCCGCGCAGAAATTCGTCTCTTGGGCAACCGACAAGGCCTATACGGAACTCGTCGCCAGCAAGGAAGGCTGGGCCAACGTTCCTCCGGGTACGCGCAAGTCGCTCTATGCCAACCCGGAATATGACAAGGCCGCACCGTTCGCCAAGATCACGCTCGACGCGATGAACGCTGCCAATACCAGCAAGCCGACGGTCAAGCCTGTGCCCTATACAGGCGGCCAGTTCGTGGCGATCCCCGAGTTCCAGGGTATCGGTACGGCCGTCGGTCAGCAGTTCTCGGCAGCGCTTGCGGGCTCCGTCAAGGTCGACCAGGCCCTGCAGAGCGCCCAGCAACTCACCACCCGCGAAATGACCAAGGGCGGCTATATCAAATAGGATCCTCCTGGCCTCGGACGGTTCGCTGACGCAAATGTCAGTGGGCCGCCCGAGCCTCTTTGCATTCTCGTAATGGCAAACGCATTGGAACCTGACCATGGCCACGCTTCAGACACGCGCTACTGCCCGTATCATGATGTCACCGGCTGTCATCCTTTTGTTTCTCTGGATGATCGTGCCGCTCGTCATGACGCTGTATTTCTCGTTCCTGCGCTACAATCTGCTGATGCCCGGAACCGAGGAATTTGTCGGCTTCCTCAACTATCAGTACTTTCTGACTGATCCCGCTTTCTTCACCGCGCTTGGCAATACGCTTGTCCTGGTGGGCGGCACGCTGCTCATCACCGTGATCGGCGGCACTCTCCTCGCGCTGGTGCTTGATCAGCCGTTCTTCGGTCAGGGTATTGTCCGCCTTCTTGTGATCGCGCCATTCTTTGTCATGCCGACTGTGTCTGCGCTGGTGTGGAAGAACATGCTGATGCACCCGGTCAACGGCCTCTTCGCATGGATCGCGCGATCCTTCGGTTTCCAGCCGATCGACTGGTTCGCCGAGGTGCCGCTGTTCTCGATCATCCTCATCGTCGCCTGGCAGTGGCTGCCGTTTGCGACGCTGATCCTTTTGACCGCCCTGCAGTCGCTCGATGGCGAACAGATCGAAGCGGCCGAAATGGATGGCGCGGGCGCGCTGTCACGTTTCTTCTATCTGGTGCTGCCGCACATGTCCCGCGCGATCACGGTCGTAATTCTGATCCAGACGATCTTCCTTCTCAGCGTCTTTGCCGAGATTCTGGTCACGACCAATGGCGGGCCGGGAATCCAGACGACGAACATCACCTACCTGATCTATGCGCAGGCGCTTCTGCAGTTCGACGTGGGCGGCGCATCTGCAGGCGGTATTGTTGCAGTGATCCTCGCCAATATCGTCGCCTTCTTCCTCATTCGCCTCATCGGCAAGAACCTCGAGAGGTAAGATCATGGCTAGAGCAATCTCGACACGTCGCAAGCTGACGTATTCGATCCTTGGCTGGGGGTTCGGTCTGCTGATCTTTTTCCCGATCCTGTGGACGTTTCTCACAAGCTTCAAGACAGAGGGCGCCGCCGTAGCGACCCCGCCACAATTTCTGTTCTTCGACTGGACCCTTGAGAATTATCACGAGGTGCAAGCTCGCTCCGACTATATGAAGCATGTCACCAATTCGATCGTGATTTCTGTCGGCTCAACACTGATCGGCCTCGCGCTGGCGATACCTGCTGCCTGGGCAATGGCCTTTTCGCCGACAAAGCGCACCAAGGACGTCCTGATGTGGATGCTGTCCACCAAGATGATGCCTCCGGTCGGCGTGCTGGTGCCGCTTTACTTGATCTTTCGCGATTGGGGCCTGCTCGATACGAGGCTTGGACTAGTCGCTGTCCTGACCATGATCAATCTGCCGATCATCGTCTGGATGCTCTATACATATTTCAAGGAAATACCCGGTGAGATACTCGAAGCAGCTCGCATGGACGGTGCATCGCTGCTGAAGGAGATCGTTTATGTGCTGACGCCGATGGCGGTGCCGGGAATCGCCTCGACCATGCTCCTCAATATTATCCTCGCATGGAACGAAGCATTCTGGACGCTCAATCTGTCCGCTGCGAATGCTGCGCCGCTCACCGCTTTCATCGCATCCTACTCGAGTCCGGAAGGCTTGTTCTGGGCCAAGCTGTCAGCCGCATCCACAATGGCGATCGCCCCCATACTGATCATGGGCTGGTTCTCGCAAAAGCAACTGGTACGCGGCCTGACCTTCGGCGCGGTGAAGTAAGATTTCAGGGAGGACATAATGGGAAGCATTACACTGCAAAAAGTATCGAAGTCGTTTGGGACGACATCGGTCATTCCGGAAATCGACCTTGACATCAACGATGGAGAGTTCGTCGTCTTCGTCGGTCCTTCAGGCTGCGGAAAATCGACGCTGCTGCGCATGATCGCCGGCCTCGAAGACTTGAGTGGCGGGCGCATCGTCATCGACGGCAAGGATATGTCGAGTGAAGCGCCAGCCAAGCGCGGGCTTTCGATGGTGTTCCAGTCCTACGCGCTTTACCCGCATATGAGCGTCTATGGGAACATTGCTTTCCCGCTCAAGATGGACGGGCAGGACAAGGCCGCGATCGACAAGAAGGTCAAGGATGCAGCCAATATTCTCAACCTTACCAATTATCTCGATCGCAGGCCGGGCCAACTCTCCGGAGGCCAACGCCAGCGCGTCGCCATCGGCCGGGCGATCGTGCGCCAGCCCAAGGCATTCCTGTTCGACGAACCGCTTTCAAACCTGGACGCGGCGCTGCGCGGTAACATGCGTCTCGAAATCAGCGACCTGCATCATCAGTTGAAGACGACGATGATCTATGTGACCCACGATCAGATCGAGGCCATGACCATGGCCGACAAGATCGTCGTGCTCAACGCCGGGCGGATCGAGCAGGTTGGTTCGCCGCTCGACCTTTATAGAAGCCCGCGTAACCTCTTCGTTGCCGGATTCATCGGCTCGCCGCGCATGAATTTCATCGAAGGCGCAGAGGTGGCCAAGTACAAGGCGGTGACAATCGGCATACGCCCCGAACACCTGCGCATCTCGACAACGGAAGGCGCATGGCCGGGTACGGTCGGCGTCACCGAGCATCTTGGCTCCGACACGTTAATTCATGTCCAGTCAGATGGGATCGGCAAGATCACGGTGCGGACCGACGGCGATTTCCCGGTCGAGCAGGGGCAGAAGGTCTACATCACGCCAGAGGAGCGCCGCGTGCATCGTTTTGACGCGAACGGACAAGCCATCCAGTAACCAAGAGCAACACGAAATGAACAGACTTGCAGGCAAGACAGCATTCATCACCGGGTCGGCCCGCGGCATCGGCCGTACATTTGCTGAGGCTTATTTACGCGAAGGTGCAGCCCATGTGGTGATTGCCGACATCAATCTGGAACGCGCCCAGGCGACGGCGAATGAACTTGGCGACGGCGCCTACGCGGTTCGCCTCGACGTCACGGACCAGACATCGATCGACGCGGCCGTCAAGGAAACCGTCGACAAGTTCGGCGGTATCGACGTGCTCGTCAACAACGCGGCGCTCTTCGATCTTGCTCCCATCGTCGACATTACGCGCGAAAGCTATGACAAGCTGTTTGCGGTCAATTTCGCCGGCACCTTGTTCACGTTGCAGGCTGTCGCGAAGGTGATGATTGCGCGCGGCAAAGGCGGCAAGATCATCAACATGGCGAGCCAGGCCGGGCGACGCGGCGAGCCGCTGGTAGCGATCTATTGCGCGACGAAAGCGGCGGTCATCAGCCTTACCCAGTCGGCGGGGCTCAACCTTATCGAGCATGGCATCAACGTAAACGCGATAGCCCCCGGTGTTGTCGATGGCGAGCACTGGGATGGCGTGGACGCATTGTTTGCCAAGTACGAGAACCGGCCGCGCGGCGAGAAGAAGCGCCTCGTCGGCGAAGCGGTGCCATACGGGCGCATGGGCACCGCTGACGATCTAAAAGGCATGGCGATTTTCCTCGCCAGCAGTGAAAGCGATTACATCGTTGCTCAAACCTACAACGTCGATGGCGGCAACTGGATGAGCTGAGACTCCCGGCCCCGATGCCGGCTCAAATTACGCAAGAAAAGGGGTTATGCCCGATGACTGTCAAACTCTCGCAAAGCGCGCTCAAGCAACTGCCGAAGTCTGTCGGCGTTCCGAGCTACGATCAGGCTGACCTCAAGGCCGGCATCGTCCATTTCGGCATAGGCAATTTCCATCGTGCGCATCAAGCGGTCTATCTCGACGAATTGTTCAATGCGGGATCCGATCATGAATGGGCGATCGTCGGAGCGGGTGTTCTTCCCTCAGACGAGGCGATGCGACAAAAGCTTGCCGATCAGGATTGGCTGACGACAGTCGTCGAACAGGACAGCGGACACCGTATTGCGCACGTGACGTCTTCGATGATCGATTATCTGAAACCGGCTGACACGGAGGCGACGATTTCACGCCTCGCAGACCCGGCCATCCGCATCGTGTCGATGACCATTACCGAGGGCGGCTACTTTATCGATCCGGCGTCTGGCGTTTTCAATCCGAAGTATCCAGCCATTGTCGCGGACGCGGCTAACATCAAGAGCCCGAAAACGATCTTCGGCCTTATTCTTGCCGGGCTGATGCGCCGCCGGGATGAGGGCACAAAGCCCTTTACGGTCATGTCCTGCGATAACATTCCCGGCAACGGACATGTGACCAGCGACGCGGTGAGCGGTCTCGCGGCGCTCATCGATCCGAGCCTGGCGCAGTGGGTAAAGGACAATGTCGCCTTCCCGAACAGCATGGTCGATCGCATCACCCCGGCGACGACCGATCGCGAGCGCCAGATGCTGGCGACAGATTTCGGCGTCGAGGACAATTGGCCAGTCTTTTGCGAACCCTTTAAGCAATGGGTGCTCGAAGATCACTTCCCGACCGGACGCCCGGCGCTCGAAAAAGTCGGCGTCACCTTCGTCAAAGACGTCGCGCCCTATGAGCTCATGAAGATCCGCATTCTCAACGGCGGCCATGCGGCGATCGCTTATCCGGCGGCGTTGATGGACATTCATTTCGTCCACGAAGCAATGGAGGAACCGCTCATCCGCGATTTCCTGACCAAGCTGGAGCGGGAGGAAATCATTCCGGTCCTGCCGCCGGTGCCGGGTATGCCTTTCGATGATTATTTCGACCTGATCGTCAGGCGCTTTTCCAATCCCAAGATCGGCGACACGATCCAGCGGCTTTGCCAGGATGGCTCCAACCGCCAGCCGAAGTTCATCCTGCCGACCACCGCTGACCGCTTGAAGACAGGCAAGAGCATAACCGGCCTTGCGCTGGTCTCGGCATTGTGGTGCCGCTTCTGCGCGGGGACGACTGACACTGGTAAGCCAACGAACTACCTCGATGCAAGTGCCGACAGGCTCAAAGTCGAGGCGCTCAAGGCAAAGGACGATCCGAAAGAGTTCCTGGCTATGAGCGATATATTCGGAGAGGTCGGGACGACGCCGGTATTCGTCGAAACATTCACGCGCCATCTTCGCACCCTCTGGAACAAGGGTACGCGCGAAACGCTGCAGCTCTATCTTGCCGGCAAGCTCTGAGATGGCCAAACCCGCTCTTGTCATTTTCGACTGCGATGGCGTGCTCGTCGACAGCGAGCCAATTTCGATTGCGGTCCTGCTTGACATGATCGCCAAGAGCGGCACGACCCTGTCCGAGGAAGATGCCTATGACCGCTTCCTCGGGCGCAGCATGACGACCATAAGCAAGATCCTCCATGAAGACTATGGCTTTGCCGCAAGCGATGCCGATCTCGACGAGATGCGGGCAAATCTCTTCGCCCGTTTCAAACGCGACCTCAAACCAATCCCCGGGATAGCCGAAACGTTGCGAGCGCTCGACATACCGCGCTGCGTCGCCTCGTCGAGCCAGCCCGATCGTATCCGTCTTTCGCTTCAACTGACTGGACTCATCGACCTTCTTGACCCGCATATATTCAGCGCCACCATGGTAAAGCATGGCAAGCCTGCCCCCGACCTTTTCCTCTTCGCGGCCAAGACGATGAAGGCAGATCCTGAGGACTGCGTGGTGGTGGAAGACAGTCCCGCTGGCATCGAAGCCGCAAAACGAGCTGGCATGCGTGTCTTCGCCTTTACCGGTGGCACGCATTCCCGCGGCGGACGGCTGGAGGCGGCACTTGCGTCTCTCAACCCAGACCGTATATTCAACGACATGTTGCAATTGCCCGGCTTGCTCGCCTCGCAGGAAGCCACACCGAAAGTTCGTTGATGCCGAAATTCGCCTGTGCGGTCGATGTTGGTACCGGAAGCGCCCGCGCGGGTATTCTTGACGCAAATGGCAATCTGCTCGGGCGTGTGGAACATCCGATCCTGATGAACCGGCCGATGGGCGACCATGCCGAGCACGATTCAGAGGACATCTGGAAATCCGTCTGCATCGCGGTCCAGGGCGCTGTTTCACAATCAAGGGTGAGCCCATCCGACATAGTGGGGATCAGCTTCGACGCGACCTGTTCGCTTGTGGTCCGCGACATGGAGGGCGCGCCACTCACCGTGTCAACGTCTGGCCAAAATCGTTGGGACACGATCGTTTGGCTCGACCACAGGGCGCTCGAAGAGGCTGATGAATGTACCGCGAGCCGCCACAAGGTGCTGGATTATCTTGGAGGTGTCATGTCGCCGGAGATGCAGACGCCGAAGCTGATGTGGCTGAAGCGGCATTTGCCGGAAACCTGGAACAGAGCTGGCTACTTTTTCGATCTTGCCGACTATTTGACCTGGAGAGCGACAGGGTTTCTTGCCCGCTCCCAATGTACCCTGACCTGTAAATGGGCCTATCTTGCGCATGAGGAACTCGGTTGGCAGCCGGACTTCTTCGAGACGTTGGGCATCCCTGACATGATCGAGCGCGGTAACCTGCCGAAGCGCGCAAGTCCGGTCGGAACCGATGTCGGTGCATTGACGCCGGAAGCTGCCGGCGCGCTTGGACTAACAACGGCATGTCATGTCGGGGCCGGGCTTATCGACGCCTATGCCGGGGCGCTGGGCGTGCTTGCCGGATTCGCCGGTGATCTATCGCAGATCGACCGCCACCTTGCGCTCATCGCCGGGACTTCCAGCTGTGTCATGGCGCTATCGCCGGAGCCTATATCCTTCAGTGGCGGATGGGGACCCTATTTCGGCGTCGCATTGCCGGATTGCTGGCTGAGCGAGGGCGGACAATCGGTCGCCGGCGCCCTGCTCGACCATATAATTCGCTGGCATGGTGCGGTTGGCGAGCCGAATTCGGCACTTCACAAGAAGATCACCGACCGTGTCATGGAACTGCGTGCCAGCGAAGGTCTCGACTTGGCCGGCCGGCTGCATGTCCTCCCGGATTTTCACGGCAATCGCTCCCCGCTCGCAGATCCCCATGCCGTCGGTGTCATCAGCGGCCTGACGCTCGACACCTCATTCGACAGTCTTTGCCGGCTATACTGGCGCACCTGCGTCGCAATCGCCCTCGGCGTCAGGCACATTCTCGATGCGCTGAACGACAAGGGCTATGCCATTGACACGATGCATGTCACCGGCGGCCACATCAAGAATCCGCTGCTCATGGAACTATATGCAGACGCCACCGGGTGCACCGTCGTGACATCCGCCGCGGAAGATGCAGTGCTGCTTGGTACCGCCATGGTTGCGGCGAGGGCAGCCGGCCTCTATCCCGATCTCCCGTCAGCTTGCCTGGCGATGAAACAAGGCGGCCGCGCACGCCAGCCGAATGCCGACGCGCGCAAACGCTTCGACCGCGACTATCGCATCTTTCTCGAAATGCATGCCCAGAGAAGAGTGCTCGACGCGCTCTAGAGCCCTCTGCCCGGGAACGTCCTAGTGGGCTTCGTCCCAATTGTGGGCAGCGCGCGCGTCCACCTTGAGCGGTACGGATAGGGAAACTGCGGGCATCGCTGCGTTCTCCATCACGTCGCGAATGACGGGGATCGTCGCCTCCACCTCACCCTCGGCTGTTTCAAAAATCAGTTCGTCATGCACTTGCAGCAGCATGCGTGCCGAGAGCTTCGCCTCGTCCAGAGCTGATTCCATCCGCACCATGGCGCGGCGGATGATGTCGGCGGCTGAACCCTGGATAGGTGCATTGATGGCGGCCCTTTCATTGAAAGCGCGGTGCTGGGGGTTGGAGGACCTGATTTCCGGATAATGTGCGCGGCGTCCGAAGATCGTCTCGACATAGCCGTGCTGGCGGGCGAAGGCCTTGGTCGATTCCATATAGTCCTTGATGCCGGGGAACCGCTCGAAATAGGTGCGGATATATTGGCCCGCTTCCTCGCGCGGGATCGACAACTGATTGGCAAGCCCAAAGGCTGAAATGCCGTAAATGATGCCGAAATTGATCGCCTTGGCGCGGCGGCGAACTTCCGCCGGCATATCCTTGACTGGAACGCCGAACATTTCCGACGCAGTCATCGCGTGAATGTCGATGCCGTCGGCAAATGCCTTTGTGAGCTGCGGAATCTCGGCGACATGCGCGAGAACGCGCAGTTCGATCTGGCTGTAATCGGCGGAGATCAGCTTGTTTCCGGGTTCAGCAATGAATGCCGTACGGATCTTGCGTCCCTCCGCCGTGCGCACCGGAATATTCTGCAGATTCGGCTCCGATGAGGAAAGACGGCCCGTTGATGTCGCCGCGAGGGCATAGGATGTGTGGACGCGCTTGGTGCGCGGATTGATATATCCAGGGAGTGCATCGGTGTAGGTGGATTTGAGTTTCGTCAGTTGGCGCCAGTCGACGATCTTGCGCGGCAGTTCATGCCCTTCCGCGGCAAGTTCTTCCAACAATTGAGCAGTGGTCGACCATTGGCCGGTCTTGGTCTTCGTGCCGCCGGGCAAGCCCATCTTGCCGAAGAGAATATCGCCCATCTGCTTGGGTGAGCCGATATTGATCCTCTCGCCGGCGAGCTTGTAGATCTCGTCTTCGATTGCGGCCGCTGTTTGGGCAAAATCGCCGGAAAGACGGGAAAGAATTTGTCGATCGACGGAGATGCCGCGCTCCTCCATGCGGGCAAGTACGGGGATGAGCGGCCGCTCCAGCCGCTCGTAAACCGAGGCGACACTGGCATCGGCCAGCCGTGGCTTCAACAGGCGCCATAGCCGCAGCGTGACGTCAGCATCTTCGCCCGCATATTCCGTAGCGCGCTCGATAGCGACCTTGTCGAATGTTACCGACGACTTACCAGAGCCAATCAGTTCCTTGTAGGCCATCGGCTTGTGGCCGAGCCAGCGATCGCAGAGGGCGTCCATCGAGTGGCTGCCTTCGCCGGCGTCGAGCACGTAGGAAATGAGCATCGTATCGTCTAGCGGATGAAGGTCGATGCCGTGCCGATGCATGATCAGCCATTCATATTTCATGCCGTGCGCGATCTTGAGCACCGAACGGTCCTCGAGCAGCGGTTTCAGACGGAGAAACACTTCCTGCCCGGGTATCTGCCGCTCGACCAAACCCCCGCCCAGCAAATCCCCGTCCCCGGATTTGTGGTTGATTGGAATATAGGCGGCGCGGCCCGGGCGCGTCGCCAATGAAATCCCGACGACATCGGCCTGCATCGGATCGGGCGAATTGGTCTCCGTATCGAAAGCGATGATACCGGACGCCATCGCCTCGTCGATCCAGACATCTAATGTCGCGACATCACGGATCGTGACATAGGCGGTGCGGTCGAAACGGGCCGCAAGTGCCTCGTCGGTGCGCGATTTGACAAGATCGGCGGGCGTCGCGGTAAAATTGCTGTTACTGGATCGCGCCGTGGGCGATGCGGTCGCTTCCGGTACCTTGTTCCCCGCCGGCTCGTACTTCGCGGGCTCGACATCGAGGTCCGGACCATGGGCCTCGGCAACCGCCTCGATCTTCAATCGCTCAGGCGCGATCTCGCCAGCGTCTACGCCGGTGGCCTCAGCGGCGCGCCGTGTCAGCGCGTTGAACTCCATCGCCTTCAGGAAGGCGATCAATTTCTTGCCATCCTGCGGCTCGAGTCCGAATTCTTCGAGCCCGACCTCGACAGGCGTATCCTTCTTCAGCGTAACGAGTTTGCGGGAGATGCGCGCCTGCTCGGCATGTTCGATGATATTTTCCCGCCGCTTCTGCTGCTTGATCTCGGCCGCGCGTTCCAGCAGCGTATCAAGATCGCCGAACTCCTCAAGGAGTTGCGCAGCCGTCTTCGGGCCAATGCCAGGGATACCCGGCACGTTGTCGGTGGAATCGCCGGTCAGCGCCTGCAGGTCGATCATCTTTTCCGGCGGCACGCCCCACTTTTCGATGACGTCCGGTATGCCGATCTGCTTATCTTTCATGCTGTCGTACATCGACACATTCGGCGTCACGAGCTGCATCAAATCCTTGTCGGACGAAATGATGGTGACTTCCGCGCCGGCTTCTTCGGCCATGCGCGCATAGGTTGCGATCAGATCGTCGGCCTCGTAGCCGTTCATTTCGATGCAGGGCAGGTTGAAGGCCTTCGTCGCTTGGCGGATCAGGCCGAATTGTGGAATGAGGTCTTCAGGTGGGGCCGAACGATTGGCCTTGTATTCCGGGTAAATCTCTTTGCGAAACGTGTGCGACGAATAATCGAAGATGACGGCAAAGTGCGTCGGCGTGTCCCGTACGGATGTATCTCGTGCCTCGCGCAACAGCTTCCACAGCATGTTGCAGAAACCCGAGACCGCTCCAACGGGAAGGCCGTCCGATTTGCGCGTCAGGGGCGGGAGAGCGTGATAGGCCCGGAAGATGTACCCGGAACCGTCGACGAGGAAGAGATGATCACCTTTTTTCATGGGCGATAGGATTAAATGATGATCCTGGAAAATGGAATGACGTGGAGATTTCTTTCAACGAAAGATCGCTGCCAACTGACGTATCCTGACAGAAGTGCGATCATGGGCGCGCACATCATCGCACTTGGCCAGGCTCGAAAAACAGCTCACGGATCCATCACACGTTTGTTACAAAGATGTAATCTTCTGTGCCCTTGAATTGCCACGGTTTGCCTCCCAAATCCAGGGTGTCGACGTTAGATCGATGTCCGGACTAAAGGCTCGTCCCCCGCCTGACTCCGGACTGCGGGCCAACCCCATCCCCCCTCTCCAGGGTTGACCGCAAATGAGTGTAGTGATCTGGTCGCCTGTGGTCCCCCCGCCACGGCGGCCATTTCTTTTGGGCTTTCGGACAAGCCAAATTTTTGTGCCCCGGTCCATAAAATGCGCTAATAAGAACTCCCTTCACGAGTCTCGGTCCACAGATAATCAGGAAATGCCATGCCAGCTCTCGAACCCGTTTTGAACGCGCTTGACGACCATCTCGACAAAAGCTTGGAGCGACTTTTCGAGTTGTTGCGGATCAAGTCGATCTCGACGGATCCGGCATACAGTGCTGAGTGCCGCAGGGCCGCCGAGTGGCTCGTCGCCGATCTCAAATCCATCGGTTTCGACGCGAGTCTCCGCGATACTCCCGGACATCCGATGGTTGTGGCGCACCATGATGGCCGCAGCGCCGATGCGCCCCATGTACTGTTTTACGGCCACTACGACGTGCAACCCGTGGATCCCCTCGAACTTTGGGAAAATGATCCCTTTGCTCCGGCAATCAAGGATGCGGGCAATGGCCGCAAAATTCTGACCGGCCGCGGCACTTCCGACGACAAGGGTCAGCTCATGACTTTCGTCGAGGCTTGCCGCGCCTATAAGCAGGTGCACGGCGAACTCCCTGTGAAGGTAACGATCCTGTTCGAAGGCGAGGAAGAGTCGGGTTCGCCGTCACTGAAACCCTTCCTGAACGCGCACAAGGATGAACTGAAGGCCGACTTCGCTCTTGTCTGCGATACCAGCATGTGGAATGCGGAAACGCCGGCGATATCGGTGGGCCTGCGTGGCCTTGTCGGCGAAAACATCACGGTCAAAGCCGCCGACCGCGACCTTCATTCCGGCATGTTCGGAGGGGTCGCAGCCAATCCGATTCATATCCTCGCCAGGGCGCTGGCTGATCTGCACGACGAGAATGGGGCGATCACGATTCCAGGTTTCTATGACGGTGTGGAGGAGACGCCGACACAGATCCTGCAGATGTGGGAAGGGCTCGGCACAACGCCGGAGAGCTTCCTTGGCCCTGTCGGTCTCTCCATGCCATCAGGCGAGAAGGGCCGCTCTATCCTAGAACTGGTCTGGGCGCGTCCGACCGCCGAAATCAACGGCATTACCGGGGGCTATACCGGCGCGGGCTTCAAGACCGTGATCGCGGCGGAAGCCTCAGCCAAGGTCTCGTTCCGCCTGGTTCACAAGCAGGATCCGGCCAAGGTTCGCGAAGCCTTCCGTGCCTTTGTCCGTGCGAGAATACCAGCGGACTGTTCGGTGGAATTTCACGAACATGGCGGTTCGCCAGCGATCCAGCTTGCCTACGAATCCCCACTACTGACGAAAGCCAAGAATGCCCTGAGCGACGAGTGGCCGAAGCCGGCGGTGCTCATCGCCATGGGTGGCTCGATCCCGATCGTCGGCGATTTCCAGCGCATGCTCGGCATGGATTCACTGCTCGTCGGTTACGGCCTTGAAGATGACCGCATCCACTCGCCAAACGAGAAGTATGAGCTGAACTCGTTCCACAAGGGACAACGCTCCTGGGCGCGCATCCTTGACGCACTTGCACGGTAATTGAAAGAGATATGAAGATGACGATTCGCTTCCACCGCAACGACCTGCCCGACCTCAGCCGCTATCAGGTCGATGCGGTCGCCATTGACACGGAGACGCTGGGCCTCAATCCGCATCGTGACCGGCTTTGCGTCGTCCAGATATCGCCGGGCGATGGTTCAGCGGATGTCATTCAGATCGATAGGGGGCAAAAGACGGCACCCAATCTCGTCAAGATTCTCGGCGACAACGCCATCACCAAGATCTTCCACTACGGCCGCTTCGATCTTGCGGTGTTGTTTCACAGCTTTGGCGTGATGCCGAAGCCGGTCTACTGCACCAAGATCGCCTCACGCCTGTCGCGTACCTATACCGACCGCCACGGGCTGAAGGACCTTTGCAGCGAATTGCTCGAAGTCAATCTATCGAAGCAGCAACAATCTTCCGATTGGGCGGCTTCGGAGCTGTCGCAGGCACAATTGGAATACGCCGCCTCCGATGTCCTCTACCTGCACCGGGTACGGACGATCCTGCAACAGCGCCTCGTGCGTGACGGCCGTGCCGAAGAGGCGGCGGCTTGCTTCGAATTCCTGCCGACACGCGCCAAGCTCGACCTCATGGGTTGGGAAGAGCAGGATATTTTCGCCCACAGCTAGACGGCGAGTTGCTTATTCGGCTGAGGCGAGCGCCTGTCTTGGGGCGGGAGCCCGGTCGATATGGGCCCATTGCGGCCGCTTGAACAGGAACTGTCCATAGCCGCTCCACTGAATCAGCCCGTAAAGGATAACCGGGCCGATGACCCCGCTGATCACCGTCAGCAGCGAGATCGTGCCGATATCAGTGATGATGCCGAGCTTTAAGAGGATGGTGCGGGCGATCGCCATCGGCAGGAAGAAGGCCAGATAGACGACAATCGAATGGGCACCCAACCAGCGCAGTGGCCTGACGATCCAGCTCTGCCGGGCAAGTGATCCCGCTATCAGCGCCGATACCGAAACGATAGCGAGTGCGCCGGCAAATCCGGCGGCGAGCGAAATCAACGGCACGCTGCTCCAGCCACCGAGACCTCCCGACGTATAGGACTCTTGGGGGATCCAGGCGGCGAATGGTTCGACCGCCGGGTGGAAGACCAGCCAGCCATTGATGAGGGCCCAGATGCCAAGAATGGCAAGGGCAGTCGCCGGCCGCTCCCGAAGCCAGCCAGCAAAGCGGAAGATGACTGGCGCAAAGGCATATCCGGCGAAGAAATAGACATACCGGCTGCAGAATTCGTCGATCACCAGCCAGCCGGTGTGGATCGGTAGCGTTTCAAGCGCTGCAGCGAGGAGGAGCACAAGCCAGACGTTTACATTCCTGATGAGGCGGGTGACAACGAAGAATACCGGCAGGAGATAGATGAACCACAATGTTCCGAAGGGCTGGATGAAGGAAAGGAGATAGGCCGAAATCGCACCGTCAACGCCGCTTTCCGCAACGATTCCCGGCACCTTGAACAGAAACTGGATCGTCAGCCAGAGCACGTAGAAATAGGCGAAATGCACGATTTTTCGGTCTGCGTACCGCAGCCAAGGCCGATCGATGACCAGGCCGAGGAACAAGCCCGAAATCATGAAGAAGTCCGGCATGCGGAACGGCTGCGCAAAGGCGACGACCGCATGCATCCAGCCGCGTGCCCCTGCTTCATTCTCGACGCCAAGCACCGAATGCATCATGACGACAAAGATAATACAAATGCCTTTGGCAATATCGACCCAGTCGACACGCGTTTCTTCAGCGATATTCATGACGTTTTTCCCCAAGCCAACGCTCCCTACATATATGAAAATGAAAAATGCAAAATAGATTTCAGGCGATAAGCACCTGGTCCAGAAACAAAAGAGCCGGGCTAAAAGCCCGGCGAATTGTGAACGCTAATGCGTCCAGAGGGGAACACGCAACGAGCGAAAAATGGGAGGAGAACCACTCGTTACGCAAGAATTAAAATAGAACCGGGCTCAAACCTTTTCAAGGGCCGTAAGATAATATTTTACGCGTGGCATTATTTGGAAATCCGTAGCCACATTTTGTGGGGTTCTTAGTTGGGCACCGGAGTAGTGGCGGAAGGCTCGCCGGCGAACTCCGGAATGTCCTTGCACACACCATGTCCACGAAGCTGGCATCCGCCAAGGCGGTACTGCGCCTCCGATGCCGGCTTCGGATTGAGCCGCTCGATGGCGCCGCCGCCGCAAGCGCTCAGGGCGATGCTCAGGCCTGCGAGGATAACAAAACGCATGGTACGCTCCAATGATGCTGTTTCGTAGACCCTAACCATGCCCTGGAGCTTTCTCAATTGCGCAATGCGTCCGATTTTCCTGCATCACACACAATTTAACCGCACCTTAAATCGCCGCATTTACCCTGCAACGGGTCGCGGGATCATTCTTCCAAACGCATCGGGGCGAGACTACTCATTCATGGCACGCGACACGGGCAAGCAACGTATCGAACCGCGCTTTGGTTCGGATCGCCGTTCGGGCGAAGATTTGCGCGCAGATCCGGAGGACAGGCCAGTGGCGAAACGCAAGACGACGCGCAAACCAGCCGCATCCAAGCGGCGAAAGACGCGCCGTGGGAGCAGCGGCGGCGGCTTCACCGGCCTCGTACGGCGCCTGGTTTACTGGTCGCTGGTTCTATGCCTCTGGGGTGGTATCGCCCTTGCCGGAACAGTCATCTATTTTGCCGCGAAGATGCCGCAGACGACGACCTGGGCAATCCCTGACCGCCCGCCAAACGTAAAAATCGTTTCGGTCGAAGGCGATCTCATCGCCAATCGTGGTGCCTCCGGCGGCGAAGCCATCAGGCTGCATGATATGTCGCCCTATCTTCCTGAAGCGGTGGTCGCCATCGAGGATCGGCGGTTTTATTCGCATTTCGGCGTCGATCCGATTGGCTTTGCCCGTGCCATGGCAACCAATGTCATTTCGGGCCGGCTCGTGCAGGGTGGCTCAACCATCACGCAGCAGCTTGCCAAGAACCTGTTCCTGACGCCGGAACGCACGATCGAGCGGAAGGTACAGGAAGTGCTTCTGGCCCTTTGGCTTGAGCGCAAATACACCAAGGACCAGATCCTCGAAATGTATCTCAACCGGGTCTACCTCGGGTCCGGCTCCTATGGCGTTGCGGCCGCATCCCGGCGCTATTTCAACAAATCCGCCAAGGAAGTTACGCTGTCCGAGGCCGCGCTCATTGCCGGGCTCCTCAAGGCGCCGTCGCGGCTCTCTCCCGCGCGCGATCCCAAGGCCGCCAGCGAACGGGCGCAGCTCGTCCTCGGCGCCATGCGCGAGCAGGGCATGATTGGCGACAAGGAACTGAACTTCGCCATGAAGCAGCCGGCAACGCGGGCTGCGTCCTACTGGAGCGGCTCGGAGCAATACGTGGCCGACCGCGTGATGGAGGAACTACCCGGGCTCATTGGCGATGTTCGCAGCGATGTCATTGTCGACACGACCGTCGATCTCGGCCTGCAGAAGCTGGGCGAAGCATCCATTCGCGATCTCATCAGCAAGAACGGCGAGAAACTCAACGTTTCGCAGGGCGCCATGGTGTCGATCGACGGCACGGGCGCGGTGCGCGCCCTGATCGGCGGTTACGACTACGCCAACAGCCAGTTTGATCGCGCCAGCGAGGCCAAGCGACAACCCGGTTCCGCCTTCAAGCCCTTCGTCTACCTTTCGGCATTGGAACAGGGATTCACGCCGGAATCGGTGCGCAATGATGCGCCGATCCGCATCGGCAACTGGACGCCTGGGAACTTCAACGGCAAGTATTTCGGTAAGGTCACCCTCGCCGAAGCTCTGGCGCGTTCATTGAACTCGGTTTCAGCGCAACTCGTCATGGAAGTCGGGCCGAGCACGGTTGTTTCGACGGCACATCGGCTTGGCATCGAGTCGAACCTTACGGCCAATGCCTCGCTCGCGCTCGGCACATCGGAAGTGACCCTCCTCGAACTCACGGATTCCTTCGTGCCTTTTGCCAATGGCGGGTACAAGGCGCCGATTCACATCATCCGCCGTGTAACGACCAATGAAGGCAAGGTGCTCTATGAATTCAAGCGCCCGCAGCCGGATCGGGTTATCGACGCGCGCAATGTCGGCATGATGAACGCAATGCTGCGCCAGACGGTTGAAAGCGGCACGGCCACCAAGGCGAAGTTCGGCTGGCCAGCCGCTGGCAAGACCGGCACCAGCCAGAATTTCCGTGATGCGTGGTTCATCGGCTATACGTCGAACCTGACGACCGGCGTGTGGTTCGGCAATGATGACGGCAGGCCGACGAAGAAGATCACCGGGGGTTCCCTGCCGGCCATCGCCTGGAAGGATTTCATGGTCGCCGCCCACAAGGGCGTCCCGGTTGCACAGTTGCCTGGCGATTATCAGCTTCATCAGCAGGTTATCGAGGGCAACGACATTCTTCCCGGGTCTGGCGACAGCGTGCCTGCCGCCGAGGGCGTGCCCTCGGCCCAGCTCGATCCGGTAGGGCCCATTCCCCCTGCCGATCTTGGCGACCAAACCGGGTCGACCCACCCGGTGCCTCCGGGCAGTGTCGGCGGCGGCAAGGGTCGCAAGACGACCCTGTTCGACCTGATCATGGGCAATTGATAGCCATGCATGGTTGGCTCCACGCATATGCGGCATGACTGTGGATTTACTGGCTTAACGTCCGCTTTACGGCCGTTTTCCATCCGGCAATCTTCGCGTTGCGGGTCTTGTCATCCATCTTTGGGATGAACTGCGTCTCTCGCTCCCAGGTCTTGGCGAAATCGCGGCGGTTCGGCCAGATTCCGGCTTTGGAACCGGCGAGCCACGCGGCCCCGAGCGCGGTCGTCTCAAGGATCGCTGGCCGGTCTACGGGCGCATCGAGGATGTCTGCCAACCGCTGCATCGTCCAGTCGGATGCAACCATGCCTCCATCGACCCGAAGCACCGTCTTCTTGTCTGAGGACTTCCAGTCCTTTCGCATGGCCTCAAGAAGGTCGCGTGTCTGATACGCAACCGATTCGAGCGCGGCGCGGGCAAATTCGGCAGGGCCGGTATTGCGCGTGAGGCCATAGATCGCGCCGCGCGCTTCCGCATCCCAATGCGGCGCGCCGAGGCCGACGAAGGCCGGCACAAGATAAACATTCTGGCTTGGATCGGCGTGGTCGGCGAGCTTACCCGTCTCCGGCGCCGATCCGATGATCTTGAGGCCGTCGCGGAGCCACTGGACTGCGGCACCGGCAATGAAGATGGAGCCTTCGAGCGCATAGGTGGTCTTGCCATTCAGCCGGTAGGCGATCGTCGTCAACAGGCGATTCTTCGACAGGACCATGTCGCTGCCAGTGTTGAGCAGCGCGAAACAGCCGGTGCCGTAAGTGGATTTGAACATGCCCGGTTCAAAGCACGCCTGGCCGATGGTTGCGGCATGCTGATCACCAGCTACGCCGAGGATGGGTATCGCCGCACCGAGCAGGGAGGCTTCGGCCGCTCCGTAATTGGCGGCGCAGTCCTTTACCTCCGGCAGCATGGCGCGGGGAATACGCAATATCTCAAGAAGCTCGTCATCCCATTCATTGGTGGCGATGTTGAAGAGCAGGGTACGCGACGCGTTGGTGGCATCGGTGGCGTGCACCTTGCCGCCCGTGAGGCGCCAGATGAGAAAACTATCGATCGTCCCAAACAAAAGTTCCCCATTTGCCGCACGTTTGCGTGCGCCAGGTACCTTGTCGAGGAGCCAGGCAAGCTTGGTGCCCGAGAAATAAGGGTCGAGAAGGAGCCCCGTTTTCCGTGTGAACGTTTTCTCGAGGCCCTGCTTCTTCAGCTTCTGGCACAGCGATGCCGTGCGGCGGTCCTGCCAGACAATGGCGTTGTGGATCGGCTTGCCGGTCGCCCTGTCCCAGACGACGACTGTCTCACGCTGGTTGGTGATGCCTATGGCGGCCACATCGCCGGCCTGAATCTTGGCATTCTCGATGGCGATTTCGCATGTACTGAGCACGGACTGCCAGATTTCGTCGGGATCATGCTCGACCCAGCCGGATTGCGGGTAGATCTGGGTAAATTCCTGCTGGCTCTTGCCGACGACATGGCGATTCTGATCGAAGACAATGGCGCGACTTGAGGTCGTGCCTTGGTCGATGGCCAAAACATATCCGTTCATGCTTCCCCCCTGATTTGGCGCCAAGATATTTGCTTGGCCGGACCAGATCAATCGCTGCGACATGATAAGCCTCGAATTTAGACCTATCTTGCTCTAAGGCTGATGCAACGGAGTATTGCCATGTCCAATGATGAGCCACGCAAGGTCCTAGTCCTGACCGGAGCAAGCCGCGGTATCGGTCACGCGACGGTTAAGCGCTTCTCGCGCGCCGGCTGGCGCGTGATCACCTGTTCGCGCCAGGATTTTTCCGAGAATTGCCCCTGGCCTGCCGGTCCGGATGACCACATCAAGGTCGACCTCGCCGATCCGGCCGACGTCGATCACGCTGTCGCGGAAATTCGCAGTCGCCTCGCGGCTGAGGGCGGCGGGCTCAACGCCCTCGTCAACAATGCCGGCATATCACCGAAGAACAGCGCCGGCGATCGTCTCGATTCGATCGTCACGCCGATGCAGACGTGGATGACGGTTTTCCAGGTCAATTTCTTCGCACCGATCATGCTTGCGCGCGGCCTGTTCAAGGAACTGGAGGCTGCGCAGGGCTCCGTGGTCAATGTGACCTCGATCGCCGGCAGCCGCGTCCATCCCTTCGCCGGGACAGCCTATGCGACGTCGAAAGCCGCCCTTGCATCGCTGACGCGCGAGATGGCTTCGGATTTTGGTCCACACGGTATCCGGGTGAATGCGATTGCGCCGGGCGAGATCGATACGGCGATCCTGTCGCCTGGGACCGACAAGCTCGTCGAACATCTGCCGCTGCGCCGTCTCGGCAAGACGTCTGAAGTTGCCGAGACGATCTATTTCCTCTGCACGGAAGCGTCTTCCTACGTCACCGGCTCGGAAATTCATATCAATGGCGGCCAGCACGTCTAGGGGAGGGGTGTGCACCCCTCCGAGCAAACGCGTCAAACATACCGGTTGACGATGTTCTCCAGATATTCCTGACGGCCGGAACGCGGCTGCGGCTGGATATTCCCGTCCTCAACCCGCTTGGCGATGGCATCGAGCGATACTTTGCCCGAAAGCATGGCTTGCGCATCGGGTTTCGACCATCCCGCATAGCGATCGTCGACGAAGCCGGTCAGCGTCTTGTCCTCGATCATTTTCGCTGCGGCCTTGAGTCCACGTGCGCAGGTGTCCATGCCGCCAATGTGGGCGATGAGCAGGTCCTGCGGGTCGATGGACTGGCGGCGCAGCTTGGCGTCGAAGTTGGTACCGCCGGTCGTAAAGCCGCCGGCCTTCAGCACTTCGTAGTACGCCAGCGCGATTTCTGGAACGTTGTTGGGGAATTGATCCGTATCCCAACCCGACTGATAATCGTTGCGGTTCATGTCGATGGATCCGAAAATGCCGAGCGCAGCGGCCGTTGCCAGCTCGTGTTCGAACGAATGGCCGGCAAGAATGGCATGGCCTTGTTCAAGGTTGACCTTCACCTCGTTCTCGAGGCCAAACCGCTTCAGGAAGCCGTAGACCGTTGCTGCATCGTAGTCGTACTGGTGCTTGGTTGGCTCCTGCGGCTTCGGTTCGATCAGGATTGTACCCTTGAAGCCGATCTTGTGCTTGTATTCGACGACGAGGCTCAGGAAGCGGCCCATCTGATCGAGCTCGCGCTTCATGTCGGTGTTGAGCAGCGTTTCATAGCCCTCGCGTCCGCCCCAGAGTACGTAGTTCTCGCCCTTGAGCTTCTGGGTCACGTCAATACAGGTTTTGACGGTAGCCGCTGCATAGGCGAAGACGTCCGGATCAGGATTGGTGGCAGCGCCGGACATATAGCGGCGGTTCGAGAAAAGGTTGGCCGTGCCCCACAGGAGCTTCGTGCCTGTCTTTTCCATCTTGCCGGCGAAATAGTCGGCGATGTCATGCAGGCGGCGGTTGCTTTCATTGATCGTATCGCCTTCCGGGCGCACGTCTGCGTCGTGGAAGCAGAAATAGGGCGCGCCGAGAATAGAAAACATCTCGAACGCCACATCGGCCTTCAGCTTTGCGCCTTCCATCGTATCGTTGAACCAGGGGCGTTCGAAGGTCTGGCCTCCAAACGGATCGCCGCCCGGCCAGACGAAGGAGTGCCAGTAGGCGATGGCGAAGCGAAGATGGTCTTCAAGGCGCTTGCCGAGTACGATCTCTTCGGGATTGTAGAAGCGATAGGCAAGCGGATTGCTACTGTCCGTCCCCTCATACTTGACTGGTTTGGTGTCTCCGAAAAATCCGCTGCTCATGACTGAACTCCCTTAAGTGCTGGATAGAGGTTGTGATAGCGATGATAGGCCGCGTCGAAGGCATCGGTCAGGTTCGCTTCCGGTTCGACGGTGTAATCAGTCGCGGGCGCGACGCAAATTGCCAGTGGATCGGCGCCTTCAGCAGCGATAAGACCGAGGCGCGCTGCACCGAAGGCCGCGCCAAAATCGCCGTCGGCTGGGACATCGACGGGAATTTTAAGCGCCGTGGCGATCGTTCTCAGCCAATAGGTCGAGCGCGATCCGCCACCCACGGCGGTGACACGCTCGAGCCTGGTGCCAGCGGCCGCGAGAGCGTGGAGGCAATCGCGGAACGCGAAGGCAACGCCTTCGAGCACGGCCTGTGTCAATGCCGCCCGATCGCTGGCGTGTTCAAGGCCCTGGAACGAGCCGCGTATCGCCGAGTCGTTGAGCGGAGTACGTTCGCCGGAAAGGTAGGGCAGGAAGGTCACGCCTGACGGCGCGCGAAGTTGAGTGCCGAGCTCATCGGTGAGTTCGGCTGGCTTGCGCGAAACAATCCCTGCATACCAGTTCAGCGCGTCGGTCGCCGACAAGATCACGCCCATCTGGTGCCAGGTGTTCGGCAGCGCGTGGCAGAATGTGTGAACGGCGCTTTCGGGGTTGGGAAGGTAGGCCCGGTTGGCAGCAAAAAGCACGCCGGACGTGCCGAGCGAGACGAAGGCATGGCCTTCGCCAACGGTCCCCATTCCACATGCCGAGGCCGCGTTGTCGCCCGCACCGCCTGCAACCACCACATTGTCGCCCATGCCCCAGCGCGCCGCGACATCGGGCTTCAAGACGCCGGAAACCTCTGTGCCCTCGACAAGTGAGGGCATGAAGCTCGTGTCGAGCCCGGTTGCGGCGAGAAGATCAGGCGACCATTCACGCTTGCCGACGTCCAGCCACGATGTGCCGGCCGCGTCGGACATTTCGGAGACATGTTCGCCGGTCAGCCAGAACCGCAAATAATCCTTCGGCAGGAGCACGCGCTCGAGCCTCGCGAATATGTCGGGCTCGTTGTTCCTGACCCAGACGATCTTCGGCGCGGTAAATCCGGGAAAGACAATGTTGCCACTCAAGCTGCGGAATTTCGGGTTGCTGTCGAGTTGCCCCGCTTCTTCGTGGCTGCGCGTATCGTTCCAGAGGATGCAAGGACGAAGTACGTGATCGCCAGCGTCAAGCAGTGTTGCGCCATGCATCTGCCCCGACAGACCGATGCCTTTGACGGCAGAGAGTTCCTTGGCGTTGGCCGCCTTGAGCGCCGCAACAGCATCTTCCGCCGCCTTGATCCAATGAGACGGTTCCTGTTCCGACCAGCCCGAATGCGGCCGCGATACATCGAGAGTTGCTGTTCCCGAACCAATGATTCTTTGGTTCTCGTCGATCAGAAGTGCTTTGACACCGGATGTGCCGAGGTCGAGCCCGAGATACATGCTGACGTCCTTCCTTGCGATGTTGGCTAAAGAGCGTGCTTCAGTTGCATTTCCTTGAGGTCACCCGGCGCAAAGATTTGCGTGTCGAGGTGAAGCAAGGAAGTCATGAGGCAGCCCTGTACGATAAGCGGATGTTCGTCCGGATAACAGCGTATGCTGAGGTCCTGGGTCGCCCCCCAACCGGATGGCCCGGAAACGACCTCACGCAGTTCCTCTTCCATGAGATCGAAAACACCAGCCCCGGGTCCGACCAATGCCACCGGCACAGGGTCGATCAGGGAGAACAGGCTGCGCAAGCCCGCACCGATCGCCTGGCCAGCCGTGCGAAAGGCGGCGCGCTCGACGCCCTCGGAGGCTCGGGCGCGATTGGCGGCCTTGGCGAACGTCGACGGATCCGTGTCCTGCGGCGGCTGGTTGGATTCATCCTCGCCCGATATCGTGCGCAAGATCGCATAGTCGCTGGCATAGGCCTCGATGCAGCCGTGCCGGCCGCACCGACAAAGAGCGCCTTTGGCTAAATGCAGCATATGCCCGAATTCAGCAGCCGACGAGCGGGCGCCGACAAAGGGCTTACCCTTGAGGTAAAGGCCCATGCCGATGCCGTGCGAAAGGAGGATCGTAGCGAAATCATCCGCATAGTGCTCCGGATCGATCCAGCGCAGCGCCTCGGCTATCATGTTGCAATCATTGGCAACCGAGACATATACGCCGTATCGTTGCGACAAGACCCCGCCGAAATTAATGTTCCGGTCCGGCGTTATGGGAGACCAAAGCATTGTTGCGCTCGTCGCGTCGGTGACGCCTTGCACGCCCATGGAAATGTGCGTCAGCGGGCCGGTGCCCGAAGGGCGCGCGCCGATCAGATCGTCAAGCATGGCGAAGATCGATTGAAACAGTGATCCCGCTGGCATTTGCAGTGTCGGCACGCGTTGGGATTTTTCGGCGATCACTTGCCCCTTATAGTCGTAGAGTACGGCGTGGACGAGATTGAGGGCGAGTTCTACTGTCGCCACGCTCGCGACGTCCGGATTGAGGGCGAGGGCGATTTGCGGGCGTCCGCGTCGATTGGAGCCGAGGTCGCCCTCGCGGGCCTCGATGATGATTCCCTCCGAAATCAGCGAGGTCGTGATGGCTGAAACCGTCGATGGGCTGAGGCCGGTCTGGGCAACAATTTCGGTGCGCGACAGGAGGCCATAACGGCGCAAAGCCGTTAGCACAAGTCTTCGATTCTGGCGCCTGACATCGTCCGGACGCGCGATCTCGTCGATCAACAAACCTCACTCCTCCCCATAACCACTTTTTTGTGCATCGCAAAAATGTTGTTGCGTTGCAATGGGTTATGCCTAACAAATTCCATGTTGACATGGAAATGCTTTTAAGTCACTATTTTTTTCGAGCCTCGAAATAAAAGAGGTTTAGACGTGGGCCGGAGGTATAGGGCCCCGTCCATCAGTCATCGTGCTGCGCGCACTGGGAGGGTTATCATGAAGAAATACGCAACCGCTTTGGCGGGCGCTGCTGTCCTTGCCGTTAGTTTTGCCGGGCCTGTTCTGGCGAAAGACAAGATCGTCGGCGTGTCCTGGTCGAATTTCCAGGAAGAGCGGTGGAAGACCGACGAGGCGGCGATCAAGAAGGCGCTTGAGGCAAATGGCGACAAGTACATTTCCGCCGATGCGCAATCTTCAGCTGCCAAGCAGCTTACCGATGTTGAAAGCCTGATCTCACAGGGCGCCAACGCACTGATCATCCTCGCGCAGGATTCGAGCGCCATCGGCCCGGCGGTGGAAAAGGCAGTTGCCGAAGGTATTCCGGTCGTCGGCTACGACCGTCTGATCGAAAACAAGGATGCCTTCTATATCACCTTCGACAACAAGGAAGTCGGGCGCATGCAGGCGCGCGGCGTCTTCGCGGTGAAACCGGAAGGCAACTACGTCTTTATCAAGGGCTCATCGGCTGATCCGAATGCCGACTTCCTCTTCTCGGGCGCCCAGGAAGTGCTGAAGGAAGCGATTGATTCGGGCAAGATCAAAAATGTCGGCGAAGCCTATACCGATGGCTGGTTGCCCGCGAATGCCCAGAAGAACATGGAACAATTCCTCACTGCCAACGACAACAAGGTCGACGCCGTGGTTGCGGCCAACGACGGTACCGCAGGCGGCGCCATTGCGGCCCTCCAGGCGCAGGGCCTTGCCGGTACGGTTCCAGTTTCCGGCCAGGATGCGGATTTCGCAGCGCTCAACCGCGTTGCGCTCGGCACGCAGACCGTCACGATCTGGAAGGACTCCCGCGAACTCGGCAAGCAGGCTGCCGGAATTGCTTCCGCCCTTGCCGATGGCAAGAAGATGGAGGAAATCCCGAACGTCCAGAAGTTTGCCGGCGGCGCCAACAAGGTTGAAGTCAATGCCGTCTTCCTGACGCCGGTTCCGGTCACCAAGGACAATCTCGGCGTTGTCATCGATGCGGGCTGGGTGACGAAGGACGTCGTCTGCCAAGGCGTGAAGGCTGGTTCCGTACCGGCCTGCAACTAAACACTGACAATTCTGTTAAAATTGAGCGCCGCTGGTCCATGGGATCGGCGGCGTTTTAAAAGATAATGAAACTGGGAGAATAATATGAGTGATCCGGCCATCAGTCTTGACCGGGCTCGCGCTTCCGAACTCGGTCTCGTAGCCAGGTTCTTCAAGGCGACCGAGCTCGATACCCGCCTCCTCGGCATGATAGGGGCGCTTATCATCATCTGGCTTGCCTTGCAGTTTCTCACCGGCGGCCTTGTCAATGGCCAGTTCCTGACACCACGCAATCTTTGGAATCTCTCGGTTCAGACGTCTTCCATTGCCGTCATGGCGACCGGGATGGTCCTCATCATTGTCACGCGCAATATCGATCTGTCGGTAGGCTCCGTTCTCGGTTTTGTCGGCATGGTCATGGGTGTGACGCAGGCGGAAATCCTGCCGAAGCTGATCGGCTTCGAACAGCCTTTCACATGGATCATTGCGCTCGGTCTCGGCATATTCGTTGGCGCGCTCATCGGTGGGTTTCAGGGCTTCATCATCGCCTTTCTCGGCGTACCCGCCTTCATCGTCACGCTTGGCGGTCTGCTCGTCTGGCGCGGTGCCGCCTGGTGGGTCACCTCCGGACGTACGGTAGCGCCGATGGACTCAACCTTCCGTCTCATGGGCGGTGGTCCAGAGGGCTCGATTGGCGCGACCTGGAGCTGGGTTGTCGGGATCGTCGCTTGCCTTGCCATTGTTGGTATGATCGTCAACAGCCGCCGCCAGCGTAAGCGCTTCAACTTTCCGCGCCGTCCCGTTTGGGCCGAGGTCTTTATGGCGGCTGTCGGCTGCGCTCTCGTCCTTGGCGCCGTCTCGATCGCCAACCACTACTATTGGCCGATCGGCATCGTGCGCAAATATGCTGAAGCCAACAATATCACCATCCCGGATGGCGGTCTGTTCATCCCGCACGGCATCGCCATTCCTGTCCTGATCGCAGTCGCAACCGGCATCGTCATGACCTTCGTGACAACGCGCACGCGCTTCGGACGCTATGTGTTTGCCATGGGCGGCAACCCAGAAGCGGCCGATCTGGCGGGCATCAATACGCGCTGGGTGACGATGAAGATCTTCATCATCATGGGCATCCTCTGCGCCATTGCCGGCGCGATCTCGACGGCGCGTCTCAACGCTGCGACGAATGCGCAAGGCACGCTCGACGAGCTCATGACGATCGCTGCCGCAGTCATCGGCGGCACGTCGCTTGCTGGCGGCGTCGGCACAATTGCCGGTGCAATGATCGGTGCCCTGCTGATGCAGTCGCTGAACTCCGGCATGGTTATGCTCGGTCTCGAAACGCCGCTTCAGAACATCGTCGTCGGCATCGTGCTCGTCGTGGCCGTCTGGCTCGACACTATCTATCGCCGCCGTACCGCTTGAGGGAGAAACGACCATGACAAGCACACAAACCCCTCTCGTCGACATCGAAAACGTGTCGATCGCCTTCGGCGGCATACGCGCCGTTGATGGCGCCTCAGTTGACCTCTTCCCCGGAGAAGTGGTGGCGCTGCTCGGCCACAATGGCGCGGGCAAGTCGACGCTGATCAAGGTCCTCTCCGGCGCATACAAGCGCGACAGCGGCACGATACGCGTCAACGGCGAGGAAGCCACGATCAACAATCCGCGCGACGCCAAGGCCTACGGCATCGAGACGATCTATCAGACGCTCGCGCTTGCCGATAATGTCGACACTGCGGCCAATCTCTATCTCGGCCGTGAATTGATGACGCCGTGGGGAACGCTCGATGACGTGGCGATGGAGCACAGCGCCCGCGAGGTCATGGGCCGGCTCAATCCGCGTTTCCAGCGCTTCAAGGACCCGGTAAAGGCGCTTTCCGGTGGTCAGCGGCAATCGGTGGCGATTGCCCGCGCGATCCTCTTCAATGCCCGCATCCTCATCATGGACGAACCAACGGCAGCGCTGGGGCCACAGGAAACGGCGCAGGTCGGCGAACTCATAAAACAGCTGAAGAGCGAGGGTATCGGCATTTTCCTCATCAGCCATGACATTCATGACGTCTTCCACCTTGCCGACCGCGTGGCGGTGATGAAGAACGGTCAGGTTGTCGGCACGGCAAAGGTAACCGACGTGACCGAGGATGAAGTGCTCGGGATGATCATTCTCGGCAAGTGTCCAGCCGGCGCGATTCCTGGGCCGGGAGCGGTAAACTGAGCCCAACAAAAAAGGCCGCTTCAAGCGGCCTTTTTTCGCAATCCGGGCTCTAAGCCTCAAACGGATTCGACGTGCTGGACTTCCGGTATGAAATGCTTCAGCAAATTCTGGATGCCATGCTTCAGCGTCGCGGTTGACGAGGGGCAGCCGGAGCAAGCGCCGCGCATGTTGAGGAACACGGTGCCGTTCTCATAGCCGCGGAAAGTGATATCGCCGCCATCCTGGGCGACGGCTGGGCGCACACGCGTCTCGAGCAGTTCCTTGATCGTATCGACGATCTCGGCATCGGCGCTATCGAAGAACTCGTCTTCGGTCTCGCGTTCGGCATCATCGGCAACCTGCGTCGCGCTTGCCATAATAGGAGCGCCCGACATGAAATGCTCCATGATGGCGCCAAGGATGGCCGGCTTCAAATGTTGCCACTCCGGACCTTCACTCTTGGTGACCGTAACGAAGTCGTAGCCGAAGAAGACACCACTCACACCGGGAATTGCAAAGATCTTGCCGGCAAGCTGAGAAGCCGCGCCGGCGCTCGTTGCATCGCGGAAGTCCGCGGTTCCCTGCTCGAGAACCACCTTTCCAGGCAGGAACTTCAAGGTCGCCGGATTGGGCGTTGCTTCAGTCTGGATAAACATGGCGAGTCTCGCGTGTCAGTTTAGAATTGTTCAAAAGCGATATAGGCCTTAAAACC
>NZ_JBBNAM010000050.1:0-1173 GCF_037994425.1 Phyllobacterium sp. | reverse complement strand
GGCTGGGCGCAGGGTAGGAGCCGAAGCGTCGCAGCGGAAGCCGCCAAGCCTTATGAATCGATGAAAGCTTTTGATGCTTTTCAGGAGATGCGGTTGCGCTCGACCGTCAGCTGCGCAAAGCGCGAGGAGCCTGTAGTCGCCAGTTCGCCCGACAGCTTCCTGTCCCATTCGAAACCGAGGATGGCACCACCGGGCGTTTCCTGACACACGTTGTCGGTGATGATGGCCGCACCTGCACCTTCCGCCACCGAGACCGCACAGCCGATCGGGGCCTTGCGGATGATATTTCCGGTCACGACGAGGTTGCGGAGATAGGGTCCCCAGCCGAGCTGCATGCCCCAGCGTGGCGCACCTTCGATGATGTTGCCGGAGACCAGTGTATCCGCCTCGGCAGCAATGCCGATGCCGAAGCCGACCTCGTGCTCGTAGGGACCCTTGAGCGTCAGGTTACGCACGACGTTGCCGGTAACGCTCGCCAGCCTGCCGCCCTGGTCGAAATTGGCGATCGAGATGCCGTTCGCCGCACCGTCCACCATGTTGTTGGACACGACAGCGCCCACAAACTCGAACTCGACATAAACAGCGGTCTCGCCCGAACGCTGGCATTGGTTGCCTGTGATCTGGATATCCGAGGCCGAATTGGCGCGGATGGCGGTAAATGCGCAGTCCGACACGTGATTGTTTGCGACCATGACGTTGTCAGCGCGGAAGATATTGATGCCGTTGCCGTTTTGGCGGTGCCGCCGTCATTGGCCTTGATCCGGTAGATGCGGTTGCCGTTGACGACGCTGTTATCAGCCGCCTTCGTCCAGCGATGCACGAGAATACCGCCATTGCCGCAGTCGAAGACCTCGTTGCCGGTGATCGAAAGCGCGTCGGATTCGACGGCGTAGATGCCGGATTGGCCTGCACCCGATATGCGGCTGCCCGTAATCCGGCCGCCGCATCGCTCCAGTCGAACGGCATGTTTGCGGCTGGCGGCGATCTCGCAATTGTCGATGATTACCTCGGCGACGCCGGTGAATTGCAGCAGCCCGCCGGCATCATCACCGAGCGAACGATTCTGCCCGTCGATGATGATGTTCGAGAGTTCGATGTTCTTGACCTTCTCAGCGCTGAAGAGGTTGCCACCGCCGGTGTAGACGATGCGCGATACGCCGGGAACGCCGGTAA
>NZ_JBBNAM010000049.1:0-3242 GCF_037994425.1 Phyllobacterium sp. | reverse complement strand
CGTCGGCTGCGAAGCCTTGGGCCACGGCGCGGCCGATGCAATACTGGACAAGAGCAAGGCAGCGACTGATTTAGCCACTTTAGCGCCTTACCTTCGGATACCCGGGCGAAATGTGAGGCGATTGTTAGACGTACCTCTGCATTACCAACACGCGCGGCAAATGAGCGAACAGCACAAGCTGAAGGTGCAGGAAAAGGTGCAGGGTAAAACCCCATCATTACAGAAAATAATCTAAAAACAGTTAGTTATGAAAAGTTAATGGCGGAGAAGAAGGGATTCGAACCCTCGAGAGCCTTTTGAGCCCTACTCCCTTAGCAGGGGAGCGCCTTCGACCACTCGGCCACCTCTCCGAGGACGCTGACTAAAGATGAAACCCCTTGTTTGCAAGGGCTTTGTTGGCTTTTCTGCAAAAAATGCCATATGCCGCCCAAGTGCGCGATCATGGCAGATCCATCACGCCTGCGATCCCTTCGGCGAAGCAGCGGACCGGTTGTTTTGACCTCTATCCGGGGCGTCCGACCATCATATTGGATCGGTAGTACTGTCGATGATGAATTAAATCTGTGGTTGTAGGATTTCGGGGGCTTGGCGATCGACACTCCCTTCTCTTAGTCTCCCGGCTTGTTCGCAAGGCAAAATTTGGATGGTAGTCGTATGAGGAAAGTCTTGGTTGCGGTTGCGTTATGCGCGCTGGCGTTTCATCCAGCACTTGCAATGGATTCGCGCGAAGAATCGGGCCTGCGGAAGCTCGATCCGCAAACCCGGCTGGAACAGCGCTGCGACGTTGAAGCCATGGAACGCATTCGCAACGAGGAAGGCAACTTCAACCCGGACAAGGTTCTTGCCTATGCATTCGCCGAGCCGCGCATGCAGGAACATGCCATTCAAACGCGCGGCGCCGCCTTCCGCAGTGATGGCGCTTGGTACCATCTTAAATACAAATGCGAGACCAGCGCCGATAACATGCAAATTGTCGGTTTCAAGTACAAGATCGGCGGACTGGTGCCTGTAGAAGACTGGACCAAGCATTTCCTCGTCCCCTGACGCTCGACACCGCAGCGACGCTTGAATAGCTTGCTGGACGCAACAGGGGAAGATTTATGCGACTTTCATCATTGAGCGCGGGAATGCTGGCGGTTTTTCTGGCAGCATGTACCTCTACGAGCGGCAAGCCCGCAGGTACCGACCAAGTGGTGGCGGACGCAAGGACTCTCGTGATCGCATCCTATCAGTGCCAGGATGCCCTGGGGCGGGAGCCGCACTATTCCGCGATCGAAAGCAGCGAAACGGTGCTACGAGCGCTTGGAAAATCCGCGGATGAAGCGGATAAGACCGTACGCGGCTGGCTGCGGGACGTGATAGCCGGACCGAAACAGCCCGGCGATCTCGATGCAAAAACGTGCAAGGACAGGCTTCTGACGCTCGCCGAGAAAGTGCGCGTCGGATATGAGGCGCTGAAACGAAAGAATGGCTAGCTAGCTGACGATACAGAAAAAGGGCGGCTGACGCCGCCCTCCGGTACGCTGATTTCTATTACTATTTTCCGTTACTGATGGCTACGTCCGCTGCCGCCCATCTGGTTCTGGCGCCACCTGCGGTCGCCATAGGTCCGAACATTGCGGCGCTCCCAATTTGACCGACCCCAATGTGACCTGCCCCAGTTCCTTTGGCTGCGGTAATACGATCTGTTCCAACCATTATGGCGATTATTCCAACCATGGCGGTAATATGGGCGATACCTATCCCGCGAATGCACCTGTTCAATATTGGATGTTACCTGCACGGCCTGGGGGGCAACCGGCGCGGCGAACGACGATATTGCCGTAGCCAGCAACATCGCCAAACCGACGACTGCGGCTGACATGGCGGAAAGTGTTCTTTGCATAAATGCCTCCTGCGAAAAACGGTACGATTCTTAGATGCACCTCGGTCCATGAACTTGCCATGAACAGATAAGTTCCCCGTTCACGCAAATGCTATCTTGGGCATATTGGTGAACTGTGAGTCTGTAAATGCCGGTTGCAATTCTTGAATGGAATAAGCGGAACCGGCGCATTATTTGAACGTTATCGGCTCCGCGACGCCTCGGCGCGCACCCAACACTGGAGGTTGCAGAATGACCACACCGACCGTTCCGCAGGATGTCTATCAACGTCATGAGCGCGAATGGCAAATGCTACGCGAGGCGATCGCCAAATCCCAGCAACCCGACAAGGCCGAGACAAAGCCCGCAGAAAACATCACCGACTCATATCGCTGGCCACCCATCCAGATGCATCAATGATCAGAGCGCAGGGCCAGGGCTGTCGCTTCGAGCCCAGCCATGGCAAATCTCTGAAAATGCTGAACGATTTCGTTCTGAGCCTGCGGCTCGTCCGGATTCAGTCCGGGTAGAACCCGGGTAAATATCTGCTTGTTGCCGACCACAAGCATGGCAAATGGCGAAATGATATTGAGGGCGCAGCGCGTGACGACGGGATCGTCGTGAGACAGCCCTAAAATCTCTCCCACGATGGTGGTCACAACCAGTTTCTTCGGCAGGATTTCCCTATCGACAAGCACTGCAAATGCCGATGAGGGAGATAGTATCTCGCGGCCGAGAACGCCGAGCGCCCAAGACGATCGCGCGGAACCGATTACGGTCCGCGCAATCAGCCCAATCAGTGTCCGCAGCTTTTCTTTGGGTTCGCCCGACCCCTCCGCTATCTTTACCAGGCTGTCATAAGTGAGGAGGCGGCGATGCGCCTCGACCAGCACTTCGCCATATAGACCCTCGATCCCCCCGTAGTAGTAGTTGACCGCGGCAGAGTTACTCCCTGCCCGCTCAGCAATCTCCTTGCCGGTGGCGCGGTCAAAGCCTTTTTCGGCAAAGACCTCCCCTGCCGCCTCCAGGATCTGGGCTTTCGTCGTTGCGCCATCTTCGCGGCGGCCGGGAAGTTTTCGTGATGCTTGTCTCGCCATGGAATCATTCTATCCGAATTTTCCATCTTTTGAAAGTTGAAATTCAAATTGCAATTTGACATAATCCTATGAGTTGAGTATGTTGGCGATCATGAGCAAGCCAATTCGCATATTGATCTTTCTGATTATCCTTGCCGCTATCGGCGGAGGGGCCTGGTGGTACTGGCATCGCCCTGCCGCCAGCGACGTACTGACGCTTTATGGTAATGTCGACCTCCGTCAGGCATCCCTCGCCTTTAACGGATCCGAGCGTATCGACCAGGTTCTTGTTGAGGAAGGCG
>NZ_JBBNAM010000048.1:0-24319 GCF_037994425.1 Phyllobacterium sp. | reverse complement strand
ATGCATCTTCATTTCGCGGAACATGCCTTCGCGCTGCATCTTCTTCTTGAGAACGCGGAGAGCCTGATCAACATTGTTTTCGCGTACGAGTACCTGCACGTTTTATCCTGTATCTCTTAGAATTTCGGTGAGCCCGGCTATTGAACCCTGATCGGAGATCTTGGGACAAAGAACCTGACTTCGCGACGGTCATCCATCGCAAACTGCGGTCGGCATTATCAGAAAGTGAAAACGATGTCCATGGTGCTATTGTGCTCAATGGCCGATAATTGCGCGGCAAAGCCATGGACCGGGGTTTAATTTGGTGTCGACCGGCATCGCGCGCCAATCTCCGTCGCAAAATGGCAAAAGACACTTGGACAGATACGATACTGATGCGCTAACACGCCGCGCATGTCGATAAAGTCCATGTCGATTTTGGGGACAGGAAACCGGTGAAAAATCTTTGAACAATCGCGCTCGAAGCCATGTTGCGCGCAAAGGGAATAGGTTATGCGGAAATATTCGGTATTTGCTCTAGCCCGCGAAGCCATGCGTGCCCACAAAGGCTGGGAACAACAGTGGACGTCGCCCGAACCGAAATCGGAATATGACGTCATTATTGTCGGCGCCGGCGGCCATGGTCTCGCAACGGCCTATTACCTGGCCAAGGAGCATGGCATCACCAATGTGGCCGTGCTTGAAAAGGGCTGGCTCGGCGGTGGCAACACCGGTCGCAATACGACCATCATCCGATCCAACTATCTCTATGACGAATCTGCCGGTATCTACGAACATGCGGTGAAGCTCTGGGAGGGGCTGAGCCAGGACCTCAACTACAACGTGATGTATTCGGCACGCGGCGTCATGATGCTGGCGCACAACATCCATGATGTTCAGGTGTTCAAGCGCCACATCCATGCCAACCGGCTGAACGGCATCGACAATGAGTGGTTGACGCCGGAGCAGGTCAAGGAATTCTGCCCGCCGATCAATCTTTCCGCAGATGCGCGCTATCCGATCATTGGCGCTGCGTTGCAGCGTCGCGGCGGCACCGCCAGGCACGATGCGGTGGCCTGGGGCTATGCGCGCGCCGCGGCAGATCGCGGGGTGCACATCATCCAGAATTGCGAAGTCACGGGTGTCCGCCGCGCAGCAAACGGAGCAGTGGTTGGCGTCGACACCAATCGCGGTCCGATCAATGCAAAGAAGGTCGGCGTTGTCGCTGCGGGCCATACTTCAGTGATCATGAATATGGCGGGCGTGCGTATGCCGCTCGAAAGTTATCCACTACAGGCGCTGGTGTCGGAGCCGGTCAAGCCGCTCGTTCCCTGCGTGATCATGTCCAACACGGTACACGCCTATATTTCCCAGTCGGACAAGGGCGAAATGGTGATCGGCGCCGGTACTGATCAGTATACCTCCTATTCGCAGACCGGCGGCCTTCACATCATCAATCACACGCTTGATGCAATCTGCGAAATGTTCCCGGTGTTGACCCGCCTGAAGATGCTGCGCTCCTGGGGCGGCATCGTTGACGTCACTCCCGACCGTTCGCCCATTTTGGCCAAGACCCCGGTTTCTGGCCTCTACGTCAACTGCGGCTGGGGCACCGGCGGCTTCAAGGCGACGCCCGGATCCGGCAACGTGTTTGCCCATACGATTGCGCGCGACGAACCGCACCGGATCAACGCGCCGTTCACGATCGAGCGCTTCACCTCCGGCCGCCTTATCGACGAGGCAGCCGCGGCTGCTGTGGCGCACTGACTTTTTTTGGAAACGAGACGAAGACAATGCTTCTCATCAAATGCCCCTACTGCGAAGAAGAGCGCCCCGAACTGGAATTCCGCAACGCGGGTGAGGCGCATCTGGTTCGTGTCGCCTCGATCATCGATCAGTCGGACGAGGATTTCGCGGCCTTACTGTATTTCCGCCAGAATCCGAAGGGACTTCAGTTCGAGCGTTGGCGTCACATCCACGGCTGTGGGCGGTTCTTCAATGCAGTGCGCGATTCCGTCTCTGACAAGTTCCTGACCGTCTACAAGGCCGGAGAACCAAAGCCGAATGTCGAGCAACTAATCACGCGAGGAACAGCGGCAGAAGTGGTTGTCGAATCCGCAGCGCCACGGGCGCCGCGCGCCAAGAAAGCGGAGGCCTAAGCCATGAGCACCCAGGTTCATTCCGGAAGCAACCGCATCGCAGGGGCCGGCCGCCTTACGCCGGCAAAGACCGTCCGCTTCACCTTCGACGGCCAGAGCCTCACCGGCCTTGAAGGCGACACGCTAGCATCGGCACTGCTCGCCAACGGTATTCATCTCGTCGGTCGTTCGTTCAAGTATCACCGTCCGCGCGGGATTCTTTCGGCAGGCAGCGAAGAGCCAAATGCGCTGGTCGATATCGAGCGCGACAAGTCGCGCAAGCAGCCGAACGTCCGCGCAACGGTCCAGGAGATCTATGACGGCCTTAAGGTAAAGTCGCAGAATCGCTGGCCTTCACTCACATTTGACGTCGGCGCGATCAACGACATGTTCTCGCCGATGCTCCCGGCCGGCTTCTATTACAAGACCTTCATGTGGCCGAAATTCGCTTGGAAGACGATTTACGAGCCCAAGATTCGCGCTGCAGCCGGTCTGGGCGTCGTCCCTGGAGAACCGGATACGGACCGCTATTCCAACAGATTTGCCCATTGCGATGTGCTTGTCGTCGGTGCTGGAGCTGCTGGCCTTGCTGCGGCAACAAGTGCGGCAGCGACGGGCGCAACCGTCATCCTCTGTGACGAGCAGTCGGAAGCAGGCGGAGCGCTGCGCTACGAGAGCGATGTCACGATCGACGGCATTCCCGGCTATGAATGGGCCGCCGCAACTCTCGCCAAATTGCGCGCCATGGACAATGTCACCGTGCTGGTACGCACAACGGCGTTCGGCTACTACGCGCAGAATTTCGTCGGCCTGGCGGAGCGGATCAGCGATCATCTCAGCAATCCCGCAGCCGCGATGCCGCGCGAACGGCTCTGGCAGGTTCGCGCCAGGAGGGTCGTGATAGCAACGGGCGCGATCGAGCGGCATATGGTTTTTGCCAATAATGATCGCCCAGGGGTCATGCTTGCTTCGGCTGCGCGCATGTTCCTCAATCATTATGGCGTTGCGATCGGTCGCAAGGTTGGCGTCTACACGGCCAATGATTCCGCCTATGCGGCGGCGATCGACCTCAAGCGCGCCGGGATCGACGTTCCGATCATTGTCGATACGCGCGACAATCCGAAAGCGGCAATCGTCGACGAGGCTCGGTCGCTGGGCATCGAGATATTGCCCGGCCATGCCGTGTACAGCGCGGGCGGCAAGCGGCGCGTCGCTTCGATGCTTATCAAGCCCAACAGGGGTGGCATTGAGCGCAAGGTTGCCGTGGATGCGTTGATCGTATCCGCCGGCTGGACGCCCTCGGTGCACCTCTTCTCGCAGTCTCGCGGCAAGGTTGCATGGGACGCGGAAAACGAGCGTTTCCTCCCCGGAACCTATGCACAGGACTGCGTATCAGTCGGCGCTTGCAACGGAACCGATGCCTTGCAGGAGGTCATCGACGAGGCACTTGCTGCCGGCAGGTTGTCGGCCGAGCAGGCAGGCATCGCCGGCAAGGGTAGTGCAGTATCGTTGACGGCGACCGGCAGCGCGAGTTGGATCGGCGGTATGATCGGCTCGGCCGCGGGCGCTGGACCGGATACGACCGTCAAAGCGTTCGTCGACTTTCAGAACGACGTCACAGCCAAGGACGTTCGCCTCGCAGTGCGCGAAGGCATGCATTCGATCGAGCACGTCAAACGCTTCACCACGAATGGTATGGCGACCGACCAGGGCAAGACGTCCAACCTTCATGGCCTTGCCATTGCCGCTGAAGCGCTGAACCGACCGATCCCTGCCGTCGGCCTCACCACGTTCCGTCCGCCGTTCACACCGGTGACGTTTGGCACAATCGTCAATCATGCGCGGCATGACCTCTTCGACCCGACACGGCGCACGCCGATGCACGCCTGGCATGTGGCGCAGGGCGCTGCCTTCGAGGACGTCGGCCAGTGGAAACGCGCCTGGTACTACCCTCAGGCCGGCGAGGACATGCATGCCGCGGTCAACCGGGAGTGCGTAGCGGTTCGCAACCAAGCGGGCATTTTCGACGCTTCGACACTCGGAAAGATCGAGGTCGTTGGCCCCGACGCGGCAAAGTTCCTCGAGCTTCTTTACACCAACCCCTGGGAAAAGCTCGGGGTCGGGCGCCTGCGCTACGGGATCATGCTGCGCGAAGACGGGTTCATCTATGATGACGGCGTCGTAGGTCGACTTGCCGAAGACCGCTTCCACGTTACGACGACGACCGGCGGCGCACCGCGCGTCATGAACCATATGGAAGATTACCTCCAGACCGAGTTCCCGCACCTCAATGTCTGGCTCACCTCGACGACCGAACAATGGGCGGTGATCGCCGTGCAGGGTCCGAAGGCGCGCGAAATCATTGCACCGCTGGTCGAAGGTATCGACATGTCCGGTGAGGCCATGCCGCACATGAGTGTGCGCGAAGGCAAGATTTGCGGCGTACAGACCCGGCTCTTCCGTATGTCGTTCACCGGCGAAACCGGTTACGAAATCAATGTGCCTGCCGACTATGGCAAGGCGGTATGGGAAGCGATTTATGAGCGCGGCAAGCCGCTTGGTCTGACGCCGTATGGCACCGAGGCGATGCATATCCTGCGCGCCGAGAAGGGCTATATCATCGTTGGCCAGGATACGGACGGGACGGTGACGCCTCAGGACGCAGGGCTCACCTGGGCCATCGGCAAGAACAAGACCGACTATGTCGGCATTCGCGGGCTCTTGCGCCGCGATCTAGTGGCGCCCGGACGCAAGCAACTTGTCGGCCTCAAGACCGTCGATCCGACGGTGGTACTGGAGGAGGGGGCGCAGATCGTCGCCAACCCGAACCAGCCCGTGCCGATGACGATGATCGGCCATGTGACTTCGTCCTATTGGTCGGAGAACTGCGGCCGCTCCATTGTCCTTGCGCTGGTGATCGATGGCACGAAGCGTCTCGGCGAGACGCTCTATGTGCCGATGCCGAATGGTGTAATCGAAGTGGAAGTCACGGGAACCGTGTTCTTCGACGAGAAGGGAGAGCGTTTGAATGGTTGAGATGATCCAGGCAACGCGCTTGCATCCGCTGCAGTCGGGCCGTGCCGGTCCGGCCTCGGTGTCGGTGACCCTTGCCGAAAATGCGACGCGCGTTTCGCTGCGCGCCCGTCCCGATGCTATCGCTGCACTTTCGAAAGCGCTGGGTTTGACGCTTCCGACAAAACCGAAATCGACAGCAGTGAACGGTAGCCGGGCTGCGCTCTGGCTCGGTCCCGATGAATGGCTGCTTATCGATGATGCGGAAAGCGGACTTCTTGCCGACCTTGCCAAGGTGAAGGTGATGCACTCGGCCGTCGATATTTCGCATCGCAACGTCGGGATCGTCGTTTCCGGCAAAGGTGCCGAGGGTGTCGTCAATGGCGGCTGCCCGCAGGACCTTTCCTTGCGTGCCTTTCCGGCGGGCGCGGTATCGCGGACCGTCCTTGGCAAGATCGAAATCGTCCTGTGGCGCACCACGGAGAATACGTTCCGGGTGGAGTGCTGGCGCTCGTTTTCACCTTATGCTTTTGCGTTCCTGCAGGAATCCGCCCGCGACATCTGGGTCTGATCGACTGCTGATTTTCTTGCTGCATAAGTTCCGGTTGTGCAGTCCGGCAATTTTCATGTAAACGGCGCGCACATATGGCGCAGCCTTCCCTCATTGTGGATGGCTGCGCCTTTGCAGCTATAGGTACGACTGACGATTTCGCGTGGTCCCTTTGCCGAGAGAAGTGAAATGGCCGTCAGAAGGCGTCTCGTCATCAATTTCACGGGCTACGAAGGCCTTCACCCCGATGCGGTGCGCGGGCGCTATCTCAACAGCGCGGCGGATTTCAACAAGCTATGGGGGGCAAGAACCGTTGCCGGTCAGATGGTTGCCGAGGGAGACAACATTGCGTCCATGGATATCGCGACGCGTGGCAGCGACTGGCAAACCGAAACGAAATTCTGCCACTACGGCTCCGCGGATATTTTCGATGCCTATGCAGCGCGCGGGGTCGCGACAAGGTTCGCAACCGGTCTCATCGCGTTCGTCGATATCCTGTTGACCGGTACATTCTGGCGATATCTGCGCACCAGCTGGCGCTTTTGCATCTTCTTCCTGTGGCCGTTCGCATATGCCTGCTTCGTGACGCTCGTCGCGATCGGTGTTGGTCTATTTCCATTGCTCGCAGACAACAGCAAGCTTCACCTTCTTTGGACAATCCCGCTCGCACTCGTCATCGGCCGGGTGCTCATTCGCTGGCCGGGGGAGAAGGTGTTCTTTTCCTACTTGCTCGATGACTGGGCGGCGGCTTCGGATCGTATCTACCGTCGCAATCCAAGTCTGCTTCAACGTCGTAAAGCCTTCGCCGCCAACCTTGCGGCGAAATTGAGGGCGAGTGGCGCGGACGAGGTCGTAATCATCGGTCACAGCATTGGGACAGGCCCCGCCGTCGAAGCCATCGCCGACGTGTGGCGGATGGATCCGGACCTGATCAAGCGCAAGCCTGTTTCATTCGTCGCTGCCGGTTCCTGCCTTTTGATGATCGCGTTTCATCCGCGCGCCGCCGGCTTGCGTGAAGATGCGCGTGTGGTGATGCAGGAGACGCCAGTAAGTTGGGCCGAGTTCCAGACGATCACGAATATCGTGCATTTTTATAAGTCCGACCCGGCGACAGCGCTCGGAATCAAGCCGCGCCGTGCCCCAATCATTCAGCGACTGCGTTTCAAGCATATTCACAGCGCGAAGCGCTATGCCCGAGCAAAGAAGAACTTCTTCAAGATGCACCTCCTGTTCCTGAAAGGCGCGCAAATTCGCAATCACTACGACATGGGCATGTTTGTTCAGGGACCCTTTCCGTTCGAAGACCTCGTGACGAAATACAGGGGATCCGCAGCGTTGAAGGCAAGCTAGCCACGTAGCCCGAGGCAGCTTGACGATCAATCCATTTCGGGCGGATTTTCCAGTACCGCAATCGTCAACCAATTGGCGACGAGCGCCGGCTTCAGCGAGTTCTCGATCTCGAGTGTCACTTCGTAATTGTTGAGAACGCGGCCCGACGGGCGGATGTCCGCGTTGACCAGTTTGAAGCGTGCGCGAACACGCCTTCCCGATTTGACGGGCGCCATGAAGCGAACCTTGTCGAACCCGTAATTGATACCCATGGTCGCGCCTTCAAGCATGGGAAGGGCCTCATAAGCCAGCGTCGACAGCAACGAGATCGTCAGGAAGCCGTGCGCGATCGTTCCACCGAAGGGCGTTTCCTTCTCCGCCCGTTCCGGATCTGTATGTATGAACTGGTGATCATCGGTGGCGTCAGCAAACTGATTGATCATCTCCTGGCTGACCACCCGCCACTCGGAGCAGCCGATCTCGGTCCCAACCGCGTCCTTCAATTGCTTGAGCGAAATCGCTTCCTTCATAACTTCGTGCTTTCCGAACGTCTTTTAATGTGTTTGAGGCTGTTCGATAGCTGGTTACGTCGCGATTGTCATCCCGTGATGCGGGACACTGGCGTCATCCGGCCGGTATGGCATCTGGCCGGAGCTGCCTTTCGAGCGGAGCGGTCCCAGGCGAAAACAACAGTTTGACGAAGCTGCGGAATGCAAGAACCTGTCGTTCGAGACGTTTGGGATCATTGAGCGCCTTCGACATGATGATGGCGCCATCGACGACGCATGAGAGCATATCAGCCACATCGTCAAGATCGATCGCGTCGCGCGGGGGGTGAACATCGGCAATGTCGTCGAGAATCGCGCGGAAGCGGATGTTCCACTCTTTCACCGATTGCGCGATGAGATTGCGAACGTTGCGGTCGAAAAGCCTCTCCTGATAGCAGATGCTGGCTATCAGGCAACCGGGATGTCCGCTGGGAAGATCGGACATGGTTTCGGCAAGAAGTTTGAGGCTGATGAGGAAGGCTTGAAGCGGGTCGTCGGACAATTGGTGCCCGCGCTCGAATATTTCATCGAAGACACGATTATACTCGTCGACGTAACGCCGGACCATCTTGTGGGCGAGTTCGTTCTTGTCCTTGAAGTGATAGAAAAACCCGCTCTTGGTGATGCCGGCCTCGGCAATGATCTCTTCGATCGACGTGGCACCGAACCCCTTGGCGAGGACCGAAGCTTCTGCGATTTCGATAATCCGTTCTCGGGTTTCCTCGCCCTTACCCATGGCCTCCCCCAGACTTTACTGTACCATCGATACAGTTTTGCAGTGAGCGAGCATACCACGGATAGGCCAATCGCGACCAATGCTCCAGCTATCTCAATGAAATGGCGATGGATTTTCAAACGAACAGGTAGCCGCACCGCAAGCTTTCTAGATCGAATGCCCCGAAGAGCGCAAAAAGGATCATACCGACAACAGTTAAATCAGCGAACCTTGGAGACGATCATGGCAAAATACCGCCAGAATCTGCCGCAGCTTTCCGGCAACATGTTCCTCAGCGATGGGGGAATGGAAACGACACTTATTTTCCTCGAGGGCATCGAGCTCCCGGAATTTGCTTCATTCGTGTTGATGGCGAATGCGGAAGGGCGCAAGCATCTGAAGAACTACTATCTCAGTTACCTCAATATTGCGCGAAAGAACGGAACGGGTTTCATCCTCGATACGCCGACATGGCGGGCAAATCCCGATTGGGGTGCCAAGCTCGGTTATGGTCTGGCGGACCTTGACGCCATCAACCGCCGTTCGGTGGATCTGCTTGCCGAGCTTCGCGGGGAATATGAAACAGCTGCTACGCCCTGTGTGATCAGTGGCGCAATCGGTCCACGGGAGGACGGCTATAAAGCGGGCAATATGGACGCTGATGAGGCTGAATCCTATCACACTGCTCAGATCGAAACCTTTGCTGATACTGAGGCCGACATGGTCGCGGCCTATACGCTCACCAATTACAACGAAGCGATCGGCATCGCCCGCGCGGCCCATGCGAGCAAAATTCCCTGCGTGATCTCCTTCACCGTGGAAACCGATGGCAGGCTGGTGACGGGCATGTCGCTCGGTGAAGCGATCGAACGTGTGGACGAGGCGACGAGCGGGGCGCCGCAGTATTACATGATCAATTGCGCGCATCCCACGCACTTCGCCGAAGTCCTCGACCAGGGTGGAGCATGGACGGGCCGCATAGGCGGGCTTAGAGCCAACGCCTCGACCAAGAGCCACGCCGAACTCGACGACTCGACTACGCTCGATGCCGGCGACCCGCTCGATCTTGGCGGGCGCTATCGCGCGTTGACGCATTCGTTCCCGCGAATGCGTGTCCTCGGCGGTTGCTGCGGCACCGACCATCGGCACGTGGCAGCCATATGCGAAGCATGCGCCGCTTAAGTTAGTCGATCTTCCTGGGCGCCTTGTCTCTAACGGGCGTCCGCGGAGCCTTCTTCGTGCTAGCCGCGAGTCGTGCTACCTTGGCAGTCCCGACGGGACTTTCATCGATCTTGACCGCCTTTTTCGTTCGCGGGGCAGCTTTCGCGGCGGGCTTGCGCTTCCTCGGCGGCATCTCGGTGTGGGTGCCTTCGGGATCAGCGTGGTCTGGCATGTGCGAGTGGTCGCTCTCGAGGCCAGGGTCAAAGAGCGGAATGGTTTCGAGGCCCTCCACGACTTCTGGCCCCTCCGTATCTTCGAGCATCAGGAAATCAACTTCCGGCTTGGTATAGGCTGGGTCCCAGTGGGTATTCTCGGGCACGTTGCTGTGGCCGTAATGACCACCCTTGGTGTCCCAATTGCTGGCGTTGCGGTTGTGACCACCGGGGTCCTGACCGTTGACGGCAGGTTTCGGCAGGCCATTGGGCCATACTTTCGGAATGGAATGCGTCGCTTCGAGCCACCGGCACAGGCGGCGGACATTCTCGAGCGTTGCGCGAACTTTTGGCCGGTGCGCAAAACCGACGACTTCGATCTGTATGGCTGAATCGCGGTTGGTCTGCACTCCGTTCGCAAGGTTCCTTAGGGCCCGCGCAGCCGTGTTCGTATCGATGTGCTGGTATATGGTCGTTGCATCGACTGTAAAATGCGGGTCGGACTTGTTCTTCTTGAACGCGTCGAACGCGCCGCTTGCCGAACTTCCCTCGGTCGTGTGGTGAACAATCTTGAATGGGCCGCCAGTATAGGTTCCCGACGAACCACTGATGGGTTTCCAAGTCGCAAAAGGACAACGTGGCATTGAAAAGTCCTCCCTATTTTTACGGGGCGCGGGCGGTTCCGTGTCGCCCATCTGCCGCCACTTGTTTATGGGGTGTGCCGGCTCGCAGCCCAACCTCCGTCCCGCGTACCGTGTCGTGCTGGTCGGCCTTGCGCACGTGGTCGTCAAAGCGAACACCCGCTATGCGTTCGATTTCGGCGATGGGATACATTGCCGGCACGAACTCTGCCGGCACCGCAAATTCGAAGTCGACGTCCGCGAGGTTCTGCTCGAGCATGAAGCCATAGGCGGCAATGCCGTCAGCGACGCGGCTGACGATCACCTTCCAATAGCGCGACGGGATTTTGGCGCGCAGCACCGGCCCCCCGTAGCCGGCGCCTGTAAACACCTCGTCAGAAGGGTTGAGCACGGGACCGGCAAAGACACAGAGCCGCTCGTTCGCCGCGTCGGCGAGCACGCAGTTTTCGAGATCGCCCCAATTTTCGTGACCCTTCGCAGCCCTGTTGAAGTCCGCAACCTGCGGCGAACAGTTGGTAACGTGATATGTGTCGCCATTGGCCCGCCTTAGCTGGTCATAGGTTGCGCCCCAGGCGACGTCATCGCGGCGCACAATGTGTCCCTTATCGAAAGCTTTGCGATCCTTGGTAAAAAACACGTCTGGGATCTGAAATGACTCGTCAAGGCGTGGATCGGTGAACCACAACTCCTGGTCGCTTTCGCCGAGGCCGGAAAGGCCACGACGCGTATAGTCCCGTCCGGGTTCAGGCCGTTTGAGTTCGGGCGCCTTGGTCACGTTGGACGCCGTGATTAGTGCCAGGCGGCGTTGCGCATGCATCCTGATTGAAAAGTTCTCGTAGTGAAGAATGTCGGCTCCCATCCGTGTCCTGGCGAGCGCGCTCGCATCCGCCGGCTGTGGCATCGCGACCTCGACAGGCGCGAGAATCGCCTCCTGTCGCGGATCGTTGAGAAAATGCGTGTCATAGCCCTTGCGGGTGCTGAAATCCGTATCCCGGAACGGTGCACGTGCGGTCTCGGTCATATCGGGCCCGTCGATGCCGGCTGACTCGGTCGCAATGACGGATGCTTGTTGATCGTCGAGTTCGACGGAAATGGTGATTCGCAAGGGCAGGACAATACGCCCGGCCTCACGAGGTTGCTTGACTGTGATCGACGTGGCGGAGCCGGCGGCGCGTGAAGCGCCGTTCTTCGGGGTTTGGTCCCCTTCCGCGCCATGCGTCACGAGTTCAGCGCCATCGGCCCGCAGCCACCACTCGCTCCAATCGTTGGCACCGCCGCTCGGCGTTCCGGCAAATTGAACACCGGCCGCTATCACGCGGCTGTCGCGGGAAAGTTCGTAGGCTGGCACGGCATAGTTCTGCTTTTGATAAAGCCCGCCGAAATGCAGCCCCAACACTTCGCCGCTGTCGAGGTCGAGTATCGCCGATCCTGAATTCCCGCCGAGCGTAGAGCAATCATGCGTCGCTGCTGGAACCATCTTGCCGAAGCTCGACGTCGTCATGCCGCCCTGGAGTTCACCGGGCTGCAAGCGCTTGACGCCGTAGCGCCCTGCCATGACATCGTTCTGGACTGCGGATGGGTTGCGCGGATCGAAAGCGGGATAACCGATCGCGAATATATCATGGCCAGTGAGGTCGCGCGCATCCGACAGCGAAAGTTTCAGAGGCTTGGCCGTATCAGGAAGTCCGTTCACCGCCAGGATCGCCATGTCCCAGTAGGGATGGATCATGACCACTCGGACAACATCAATCATCGGTCCGGTCGGTCGCCCCTGTTCGCGCTTGAAATCGATCGCCGCCCGCGCGCCATCTACGAATGAGAGTTTCCGGTCGCCCAACCCCCTCCCGAAAATCTCTGCGACATGTCTGTTAGTCATCAGCAGGCCGTCGCCGACGACAAAGCCCGTACCCCCATAGGGATATTTGTTGTTTCCTGGGAGCTCTATGCGTCCGATCGACGGAATTACCGTTTCGATCCTCGTCCGGATTTCAGCGTCGTCCGATAGACGCCGCCAGAGCGGATGGGTCACCGAAAATGTATTGTCGACGATGTCGATGGCCGGGCGTAAATCCGGCAGAATGATCGCCTCAAGCCCGTAGAGTTCGCCTTCCGACGGATCACGGCCCAGTTCGATGGCCTCAAGGCCGGATTTGGCCAGTTTTACCTCATCCGACTCGCTGGGCATGCTTTCCAGCCCGGAATCGCCTCCGGCCTTGCTTTGCTCGTCCAGCATGTTTCTGATCGGCTCGATCCCGCCATGTTTTTTCGTGATGAGCGCCAGATATTCCTTCAGCCTTTCGGCGTCCGTATTCCCCATTTTTTCCCACCCGTCCGCATCTTCGCGGAACTTGTCAGCCTTCCCGAACGCCCACTACTTAGAACCAAGAGCGCAGGAACTGCCTTTCCGACGGTTCTTCTTCCATTCCCGGCAATTCTCGGCCCTCGTTTGCCGGAGTCGGCACGTCTCCACCCTGGATGGCCGCGCCGGCACCGCTGGTACCGGCGGCCGCGAGGTAGACGATGAAAGCGTTGAGGACCGCAAGGAAGAGGTCCGCCCCGGCGGTGTTGCCAGCAAAGAATGCAGTTGCGAGGCAGATGACCAACGAAACCATGAGCCCCAGCCATCGCGGCTGCCAGCCAAGCGACCGCCACAGGCCGTTGGTCACCGCCGTTGTCGCGAGGGTCATTCCGCCAATCGTGCCGAGCGCCGCGAGATCGAGTAGTTGAGGGGTCGCAGGCATCGTTTCCTCCGCAAATGGTACACAGTCCAAGACCCGCCAACGCCTGGCTCCGTAACGGGCGCAACTTCAGTCTGCTTTCCACGGCAATACCCGATGTCGCGGTCAGGTCGCGTTCTTCGGGTTGCCGATATGCACTGCTTGCTATGCTAAACATTTCGATCGAAAATCTTGAGCATTTCCTGTTGCGTCAATAAACGCGATCAATATCAGTATTGCTAACTATAATTTGGTAAAAATCTTTCGCCGCCATGTACTTACCGAGCGAATATTTGGTAATATTGACACAAAAATGCGCTTGATCAAGCGGAATCTGCTGGAAATCGGCGCATCCGCTCCAAAGGAATTAGCCGCGTCAAATAGGAATAGTGGCGCAAAGCATTGCTTCGCGCAGGCGCCAAACATGCGAATTTGCGGTCGTGTCGTCTGATGCGCGGCAGCGGGGCTCTTCAGCGGACCGGAAGAGTCGTGGCGCGTGCCACGTTTAGCAATTGAGTGTTGAGCAAGAAAAACATCCTCGTGCTCTTCCTCAAAGCTCCTGGCACAGAGCCATCGTCGCGAGATCGATTGCAGCGCTTCTTGAACGTGCCTTGTGGCGCGCATAAAGACATCTTCCCGCCTCTGCAGTCATTTCCGCAATGAAATCGAGTACTTAGTTGTAGTGCACATGCGACGGGCAAGTTGTGGACCAATATGTTAATACCAAGTGATTAAAGATTCCCCAGTCTATCCGAGTGAACTTTAAGTAATTTATGCTATATTCACTGTCCGGAGTTCTCGTGTCTCGGGGGACGCTTGCGTGAGTGACTTGAGCGGTAGTGAAATCAAATTGCTTCGATATTTGATTGGTCAGGCCTTTCCCAACCTGAACCTGTTCTCGATATTTCTTTCCGATCAGGAATTTTCACCCCTTCCTGCCACGGTGGTCAATCTGGAGCTTGGCTACGAGGAGGCATTGCAGGAATACATCGTCAAAACGATCATTCCTGAAGCATTGATGGACAAGTTGCTGCGGATTCTTACGGACCGAAAGCGAATTGCCGTACAGATTCAATCTCTTATGGACCCCGTCGACATAGATAAAGACAAGTGGTTCAGAACCTTTACCCAAGGTGAAGTTGCATTCAAGTATTGCCTCGATGAAGGCGTATTCGATTACTTCGCGAATTACCATCCCTTTACCGCGGACCTGTGGGCAAAAGTGACCGAACTGAAGATGGAACAGATCAGTCAGTCGAGGCACTTCCTCGCCATTTTGACGCCGGTCGATCTGGAAAACCTCGACTCCACCGAGAACACAGTCTTCGAATTCGCGTTCAACGATTGGCTTATGTCCCGCTCCGGTCCTCCTGAGGCACGCAAGCGATTCATGCTGTTCTACGAGAAGGAGGAGATGGTCGCCTGGTGGAACAAGTGGAAGGATCGGTATCGGGGGAAGTATCCCTCGATCGACGAAGAGCCGATATTGATCCGTGAGCTTAGGAACGAGCCCACCGATCGGGCGAACGCCCGCGTCGCGATTGAAAAATTTCTAGCGCTCCCGGACGAACCTCGGACGACATCGCAGACAAAACTGGCAAGCATCATGTTGCTCGGCAGTCCTGCGCTTGCCAATGGCGCGAGCGGGCAGCCCGGAGACCTTGCGCTTTTTCAGTTTCTCCGGCGGTTCGATTCGGATCGCGTGCAGCACTGGGAGGATGGCTGGGGCGCAACCAAGCGGCTGACCGCCCCGCAGCGGGACGAATTGTTCAAGTTGTCGCCAATTTTCGTACGCTCGGCGTCGGACAAGAACACGACGGTCGCAGGTCTCAAGGACGCGTTGATGATGCCGCTCCTGGATGCCTTGGGCTATTCGGACGATAATATCGTCAAGATCTGGCGCGATGTCGTCGGTCAGTTTCAGCGGGTCTACTGGCGGTCCGAAGGAGAGTGGTGGGACGGCATGGAGTGCGGCAAGGTCGAATCCGCCTGGACGGGCTCGGTAGAAGAGATTGGGGCAAAACTTGCCGAGCTTGCTGGCTTCGGGGAGCTTTGCGAGAGCAAGTTACGCACACGCTTCGAAAATCTGCCCGATAGCGACCCGAACCGCGAGTTGCTGTCAACCAACCTCCAGGAACTGGGCAAGACAGTGGTCAAGCCAGGAGAATATGAAACTGTCGCTGTCTCACTCGACAGCCTCGAAGAGAGCGTCAGTCGTTTTGATCGGGCCCAACTCAATATCGTCGCCGCCCATGATCAGAGGACAAGACCCGGCGACAAGCAGCACACCATCAATCATTTCGAGGATTGGGATACACGTATTGACCGGCTGGTTGGGGAATATTTCCCCGATCGCGAGCCCAAGATTTTTAGGATCGCCGTACTGTTCCAAAATTTCGATAAATTCGATGGTCTCAAATTTGACGAGGGGCTCTCGGTTCGACGCTGGAACCTGCTCAAGGTCAAACGCGACAACAACAAACTCGATTTCAATCGCAACGATATGAATCACCTGATCGATGCGGCCAGAGACCTGATGCACCATTAGGGGAGGCGGTACGCGTGAACGTTATCCCCGGTGCAGCGACGACGGACCTGCCGGAGACCCATGCCGAGATTTTCATCCGGCGTTGGCAGTCGGGGGACAAGTCGTGCTTCGCCAAGGCGGCGGGTATTCTCATCACGACACCCTATCCGGGCTTGCGCAGTTTTCGCAGGGAACTTGCCCGGTATTTCTGCGGACGAGAAGCGCAAAAGCGCGACCTGAAGAAGTTCTTTGCCAATCGCGAGACCGAAAACGCAGCGACTTCCGGCAGAATGACCTTCGTCGTTGGCGGTTCGGGCAGCGGCAAATCTTCGCTGACGCGCGCCGGCCTCATCGCCGAACTCGACAGTATTCCTATAAAAGGGCAGTGGGGCGCGTGGTACGTTGCCGAAATGCGCCCGGCGACAAATCCGATCGCGCAGTTGCAGCAGGCTTTGTGGGGCGTCCTGCGGTCCATCATCGACCTGGCCTATATCGACCCCGATGCCGATGAGACGCCAAAAGGTGATTTCCCTGAGCGTTCGGTGGCGGAGAAATCGGCGTCCATCCACGAGGCAAGGGACCGTATCCGGGCAGCGGCACTCGAATTCGGCATCGAATGGCCCGATGACGCCACGCAGCACGATGTCGAGGCCGCAACGCGGCGATGGCTGGACCGGGAAATATCACCCAGCAAAGGCACGATATCGACGCGCTCGGTGTTCGATTTCGTCAGTGAAGTGCTTGCGACCCTTGACGAAGCGGCCAGTTATGGTTCGCGCGGTGGGCGCCCGCTTCTCCTACTCCATATCGACCAGTTCGAGGAAATATTCCGCAAGGAGTGCGACGCCGATGGTCGCAAGGCCCTGATCGGCCTGCTGCGCGATATCTACGAGTACAAGCCCGTGTGCTTGTTTGCGGTTGCCACCATGCGCAGCGAGGAACTGCACCGGTTTTCCGAATATGCCGGCATGGCCGAGGTCATCAATTCGTCGATGTACCTGGTTGATCTCGTCGCCGGCGACGACATCGAGGCGGCGATCGTCGAGCCGGCACGGCGGCTTGCCAAGCTCTGGGAGTTGCCCCTCGACGCGTCCGTCGAAGCCCGGCTCGCGCCGTACACGCCCGAGGCGGTGAAAGAACTCAAGGACGCCTATCGCGAAGCGGGTGAGGCCCTGCAACACAAGGCTGACAAACTGCCACTGCTGCAGCATTTCCTGCCTCTCGTTTGGGAACGGGCCGTCGATGACTGGATTGCGAGACGGGCAAAGAATGAGGACGCGCTGTTGGAAATCGGCACGCAGCATCTTGCTTCCGTCCCCGGCTGGACTCCGAGCGCTTCGAATGAACAAGTATGCCGGCTCGGACGCTGCCTCAATGCTGCTGCCGATCGGGTCTTTGCCGAAGCCGAGGACGTCATGGCGGCGATGGCGGAGGAGCAAGGCTTCAAAGGTGGCCAGAACGATCTGCGCTTGGAGGCTGAGGGCATCCTTTCGGTGTCGTTGTGCTGTCTTGCGCAGCTCGACGATGGTGGCCAGGCGGTAAGGAAATTCGTTTCAGTCGACGAGATGCTGGCGACGAGCGCCGGGGCGGTCCGTCTTGGAACCTCGAAGACGGCGAGGGGCCTCTTGCGCTCCTATCTCAACGATGCTTTCCAGAAGTTTGAATATGCGGGCCTTGTAGAACTCCTGCCGTCCGAGAACGGCGCGAAGTCGGACATCTATAATGTCACGCACGAGTCGCTAATTCGTAACTGGGCGGCCTACAAACAGCATCTTGAATTGCAAAAGCGCCTCGAACAGCGTCTGGCGCAACTTGCGATCCAGGAACTCCCGGCGGTCGACAGCGTTGACGGCGGGGTTCTGGACCGATTGTTTCACAGGAATTGGGAAGCGGCCAGCACACTGATCCCATCGGAAAGTCAGGCGATCCTGCAGCTCCTGTTCGGTCCGGATTCCCGCTACAGCTTTGCATGGGCCAAGGATGTCCTCGTTGAGAAAAAGAAACAGCTCGTCTCGATCGGCGATACCAGCCAGGCGCTCGCGGAACCCACCGAACGCATCAGCTGGATTGGCGACCTTTGGCGCGATGCAGTCAAATGGCGCGAATGGGGTGGCAAACGCGTAAAACAGCTGAAGGCGGCCGCCGTTTGGGTCTTTGGTGTCATTGTCGTCCTAGCATTTGCTGCCGGTAGTGCTTTCCTTTACGCCCTCAGCGAAAGCAATAAGGCAAACGGCTTGGCGGAGCAGCTCAGCCGCGCGCTGGCAGTCAACGATCTCGCCAATTCGACAGCGCCGCGTAACGCCGCCGATGACCGGGCCTTGAATTGGCTGATCGACAAGGTGAAGGCCGACTATCAGTCGGGCAATCTCGATGACCAGCAGATGTCTGTCTTGCGCAAGACCATCGGCAACATCGATAAGGGCGCACGCGCCATCTATGGCTCAGACCTCATGATCACCTTCGCAACCGAGACACCGGAAGGACAGGCCGAAGGGGCCAACTGCAAATTGGTGAAGGACAGTCGTAACGCCCGCGGCATGGTCTTCAAGGTGCCGTCGCGGTTCGATGAGAGAGAGCTTGGCGGTCTCCCAACGGTTGTAACCACGCTGGAATGCGGTTCCAAGGACGAAAACTGGTTTTTCCGCCTCGATCTAAAATATCCGCCCAATACTCCCATCGATAATCCCAACCAGCTTGACGCCTATGTGGGCCTACAGCGCCTGAAGACACCGACGCCGCTTGGCGTGCGCGGACCGCGATCGACCGAGAGCGGCGAGAAGATGAACCTGATGATTCAGGATCGCTTTTTCCGGGACAAGCTCGAGGAGGTTGATCCCACCAGCGTGAAATTCATCCATTCGGGCCCCGTAGTCGGGTTCCTGATACCTAAACTCGGTCCTTTGGGCGAAGATGCCTATTTGTGGTCAACCACGGGTCTGACTGATCCGATCCCGGTCGATACCGGCATGGCTGGAGCAGGGTTGATCGCCAATTCAGGCGCGCCCAAACTTGCCAGAACCTGCACCTCCTACGTCGTTACCCGCTATGCGAATGGTGCGGACATGGCTGCTCCGGAAGACACAAAGGGGCTGGATACGCGCCCAACGTATCGTACCTGCAACGCTGGGCCGGTGGTTCTTGATACAAATGACAAGCAGCTTGTGGTATATAGATCGGGATATGACAGCAAGAAATGCCTCGATGATCTGCGACCCTGTCAGAACACGATAGAAATACAGTATCGCGGCAATGGCAGCAGCGAACCGGACGATGGGCATGCCGTTCGCACCCGGATCGTGCATACCGGTCCGAAAATCATTGATGCGGGTGTTGAGGGCGACTGGCTGTGGATCGAGGATATCGATTTGCGGAAGTGGCGATATCTCGTTGGAACAGAGCCGCTGACGAAGATTCTTGGCATGCGGTGGCTCAATGCCGATGGCGCCTTGCAGCAAAAGGCGTCCGGCTTCAAGTATCGCGTGCCGGAGACGTGCAAGGAGATCGCAGACTGCAAGGCATTCGTCGCGAAATCCAATGGAAGTTGGCCTGGAGTTGCAGAATGAAGAACAGGAATAACCTGCGCACATTGGGCATAAGCGCCCTGGCGGCTGTCGGCCTTTCCCAGGCTGGCGTAGCATCGCCCGCGGCCGAAGACGGCATTCGCGCGATCGACCGGTTGCAGCAGATACGAGCTGATTATCTGAAAGCAATCGGCAAGCCGGAACTGGCCCATCCCGACGGCGTGCAGATCGCGCAATGGCAAAACTTCCCGAACTTCGGCAATTTTCCGAACTGGGCGAATGGATGGCAGAACTATTAGACGCGCAGTCCTTGCGTGCCACCACCCGGCTGCTCGTCATGCAGCCGACGGCCTTCTGCAACATCAATTGCGACTACTGCTACCTGCCGCATCGTGATGACCGGGCGGTTATGTCGCTGGAAACAGTAAGCCGCGCCGCGGGCTTCATTTTCGGTGCTGAACTGAATGCGCCGGACTTCACAGTGGTCTGGCATGCCGGCGAGCCCTTGGTCGTTTCGCCGCAATGGTACAGACAGGCCATTGCCGCCGTCGAGCGGGCCGCGCCACCGGGGCTTACTGTTCCGCATGCCATTCAAACGAACGGCATGCTGATCGATGATACGTGGTGCGACTTCTTCCTGGAGACACACATGCGTGTCGGCGTTAGCCTCGATGGGACAGCCCGGCTTCACGACGCGCGGCGCAAGACCCGAGCGGGCAAGGGCACACACGCCCAAGTCATGCACGGCATCGACCATCTGCGCCGTCGTGGCGTACCGTTCCACATCATCTGCGTCGTCGGCAAGGCGACACTCGACGCTGCTGAGGAACTTATGGATTTCTTCGAGGCGGAGGATATCCGCCATGTGGGATTCAACGTCGAGGAAATTGAGGGAGCGGTCGAGTCATCAACGCTCGAAGGGGAAGGTTCAGCCGCCGCATTTCGGCGGTTCTTTTCCCGGACGTCCGAACGGGCTCGGGCCGCCGTTCGATCCATTTTAATCCGTGAACGCGAGGACCTTCTCGCCTGCCTGCAAAGTCCGGCCTTCGGCTATTTTGGCTATAACTCCCAGAATGCGCCATTCGGAATCGTGACGGTAGCGACTGGCGGCGACCTCTTCACCTTCTCGCCCGAACTTGCCGGCCTCGAAAATGAAACATATGGCGATTTCTGCATTGGCAATCTCGCCGACGCGACACCTGCCAGCATCCTCGCGTCACCGGCCTTTCGGGCGATGTGGCGGGAAATCGACGCCGGAGTTAGTCGATGCAAGGAGAACTGCGCCTATTTCAACCTCTGCATGGGCGGTGCTCCGGTCAACAAACTATTCGAGAACAAATCCTTCGACAGCACAGAAACCATGTTCTGCCGCCTGTCGCATCAGGCGGTGGCCGATGTAGTTCTGGCAGAGATCGAACGTGAGATTGCGACAGCGCCAAGCCGCCCCAACTCGCCGTAGCGGGTTAACTTATTGCCAAAATTGGGGGATCTGCTTCGCTTGCCACGCCGCGACGACGAGACCGATCGGAATGCCCTGGTTGTATGCGGCCCGAATCTCGGACCTTGGATCTCCGGCATGGTGAAGCGCGACGAGTTCCAGCCTCTGATTGAAGACGGGCGAGCCCGACGAGCCGCCAAGCGTATCGGCATCGTAGCGGAAGCGCGAACCACTTTCGTTGGTGCCAAGCGATTTGCCGATCGCCAGCGCTTGCGGCGTTCCTGCAGGATGCTGAACAATGAGAACCGGCAAGTCCGCATTGGGAAGGGCGATATTGGCCGCGACCCGGATCGGTTTCCAGTCCGTCAGCGGCGTGGCGAGACGCAGTAGGGCATAGTCGAGATTTGACGAACTCGCGATGCCCGCACCGTTTGTGTCGGCCACGTCGAAAGGGCTCGCGTCGAGTTTCCAGGCTTCGCCATCAGCGAGACCATAGGGAGTGCCCTCATCAAGACCGTTGGCATCGCGGGCATAGCCGAAACGGCAGAAGATGTCGGCCGGGCTCGCCTCCTTGTTTATCTGCCTCTTCACGACATGATAATTCGTGAGCACCAGATCGGGCGCGACGAGAAGACCGGTGCCCTGCGGCTGTCCGCTTGGGAAATCGATTCTGCAGGTTGCCGCGCTGACAAGCGCCAGGCTTTGCGCCCATATCCTGAGATCGGCAAACCCGCCGCCCTGCACAATCTTCTCGAGTTGCATCGAGGGGGTTGCCAATCTTTCCGGCGCGGAAGTACCTGCCGCCCGGATTGCATCCGGCAGCCGGCGCACCCACGGGTTCTTGCCTCGTTGTTTCTGCAGGGCATCAACGAGACTGTCGGTCCATCCTTCGGATTGAATGTTGAGCAAATAGGCATGTATCTGTTGCTCGTAGCTGCCGGGCCCGACCTCGTTTGACACTGATCCCTTGTCGAGTTCATCAGAGAGGAACATATCGAAGCGCGAGACGGTCGGAAACGAGCGGAGGACGGCTTCGCGCAAGATCTTCAACTGCGGCCCTGAAAGCTCGTTCCAATCCATGATGCACCCCCATCATCCACTGCGTTGCGGACTGATTATACCGCGATCATACATGTGGGCGTCAGCTTGCGCCACGGCGATAGTGCTATGGCTTCACAGGATGACACGGTCTTGAGCGTTCAGATGATCGGTGCGCCGGACCGCAATTGTAAGAAAGCGGGACAATATGCGCCCTGTCCTAGTCCCAACCGCAAACGCCATCGCCGCGACCACAATCTTGACACCAGACTAGCTGTCTGCTTGACTTCACAGCCTGTCGACCGTCGATCGGACGACATATTGATCAGGTGCACCCAGATGGCATCAGACATTTTTGCAAAGATCGGGGACATCAAGGGCGAATCTCTCGACTCCAAACATCGGGACGAAATTGAGGTTCTATCGCTCTCTTGGGGTGTCACAAATACTGCGAGTGTTGGTGGCGGCGGCTCCGGTGCCGGCAGGGCAAGCTTCCACGATCTTCTTTTCGTTCACACCATCGACAAGGCGTCTCCGAGCCTGCTGAAGGCATGCGCGACAGGTTCGCATTTGAAGGAAGCCACAATCACACATCGCAAGGCGGGCAAAGGTCAGCAGGAGTACCTCATTATCAAGATGAATGACGTCATCGTCACCAGCGTCTCGCTTGGCGACACCAGTGGCTCGGCGGGATCGGAAAACGTCAGTCTTGCTTTTGCAAAGGTCGACTTCGAATACAGGCCACAGAGGCCCGATGGGACCCTCGATGCGGGGATCCATTTCAAGTTCAACATCAAAACCAACACTTCCGGCTAGAGCCACGTTCGACCGGAGGCGGGCCAAGGATCGCTTGGACAGATTATGGAACCTCCAGAACCATCAACGCGTGAGCTGACGCTCGACGAAGCGGTTTCGGTCGCAATCCTCCTGCAAAGAAACGAACAATTCCTCGAGGCCGAAAAGATTTATGCCCACGTGCTTGAGACGGCACCGGATCATCCACGTGGACTGCATTACGCGGGCGTGCTCGCGCACCAACAGGGGCGGAGCAAGGAGGCCCTCGCGCTCATCCAACGAAGCGTTGAGTTCGTGTCGGATCAAGCTGACTGGTACAGCAACCTTGGTATCGTCTTCCAATCAGAACAAAGGCTGGACCGCGCAATTGACTCATATCGGCTTGCAATCGCCATCGATCCGGGCCACGCGAACGCGCACAACAATCTGGGAGTGCTCTTGCGAGCGACGGGACAGCCGATTGAAGCGGAAGCCGCATATCGTGAAGCCATCCGCCTGCACCCCAATCACATTGACGCATACACTAATCTCGGCAATCTGCTTAACAATTTGAAGCGGACGGAAGAAGCCGCGGCTTGTTATTGCAAAGTGATCACGCTGACACCCAGGCACCCCGAGGCGCGAAAGCTGCTGGCCCTGGCACACTGCACACTGGGCGAGGTCGGTGAGGCGACGAAGATCCTTGATGAATGGCTGGAAGAAGAGCCGGGAAATCCGATTGCGCAGCACATGTTGGCGGCTTGTACCGGTCGAGATGTGCCGAAACGAGCGTCAAATGGGTTCATTGAGACGACGTTCGACAGTTTTGCGGCGAGTTTCGAAGCGAAACTCGCGAGTTTAGCGTATCGTGCGCCGGCGCTTATAGTGGCAATGCTGAAGGAATGCGGCATTCAGCCTTCGCACAGCTTCGACGTCCTTGATGCAGGGTGTGGAACCGGACTTTGCGGCACACTGGTCGCACCTTTCGCGCGCCGCCTCGTCGGCGTGGACCTATCCGATGGCATGCTCACGCACGCCAAGGATAAGCACGTCTACGACGCATTGGTGAAAGGGGAATTGAGCGAGTATCTGCGGGACAACAGCGAGGCTTTCGACATGATTGTGTCGGGCGACACGCTCGTCTATTTCGGCGACCTCAAAGGTGTCATAGCGGCGTTTGCGGGTGCGCTACGCCCCAAAGGGCTCTTGGTGTTCACGCTCGAACACGCTGTCGGGGCTAGTGTGAATGTCGACTACCGCCTCGAGTTGCATGGCCGCTACAGTCATGCTCGGGCGTACGTTGAACAGTTGCTGACATTCTCGGGCCTGCAGTCGGAGGTCATCCAAGCCGAATTACGCATGGAGGCAGGCGTGCCGGTTCCAGGGCTGGTGATTCGTGCGGTAAAATCGGACCAATACGTAAAGGAATGACGGACGAAGCTATCGATGCCGACGCGCAGACCGTAACCGCTTCCGAAGAGCGGCCACGAAAACATTCGGATTAGAGACGAAGGCGGATCCGGACGGTTTGTGGACAACCTCCAAACTGTCCTTGAAAGATGGTGGGCGTGACAGGGATTGAACCTGTGACCCCTACGATGTCAACGTAGGGGAACAGGATTTCCCAGGTATTCCGCACATTACCGCTTCACTAGTAAGTTACTAATATGGTGTCGTGAATCCTGATAGTCAGTTTACTCGTCGTGACTGATAGTTTCCCTTGATTACCCCGGGGTGCTTCCGATATGCTTCCGGTAGCGGAGACCCTAATGCCGAAATTGACGAAGCGCATTCTGGACGCGGCGAGGCCAGACCCGGCTCGTGACGTATTCTTGTGGTGCTCCGCGACCCCAGGCTTCGGCGCGCGAATATACCCAACTGGCCGTATCAGTTTTGTTACCCAGGTTCGAATTGGCCGAGCCCAGCGTCGCGTGAAGATCGGCACATTTGGCCCATTCACAGTGGAGCAAGCACGGGAGGGGGCTCTGCGCATCATACGCGCGGCGTCGGAAGGCCGCG